>CALMEH010000300.1 GCA_937863115.1 uncultured Acidobacteriota bacterium | reverse complement strand
GACGGCTTTTTTCAAAATATATTTGCCTTTGTTGCCTTTTAATTTATATTCAAGAGGAATTGAGGCGGCAAATTGCGCGACTCGCGGATCGAGAAATGGCGCACGGGTTTCGAGCGAAACCGACATCGAAGCGCGGTCAACTTTCGTTAAAATATCTTCCGCCATATAAAAATTAATGTCGAGAAACTGCATTTTCTCGATTTCGTTTTCCGCATCGCAAATTTCCAAAAGATTTTTCGCGTCTTTGTAAATATCGTTTGAAGTTTGCGCTAAAACGTCCTTCGATAAAAGTTGTGTTTGTTCGTCAATCGAAAACGAGCCGAACCACGAATGATGGCGCGTAACTAAATCGTATTTTGCGGCGCGGACGAATCGTTTTGCTTTGTAATCAAAAGACAGATTTTTGTTTGAAACAGGCAGATTATTGACGATTGGTTCAATTAAATTATTTCGCAGAACGCCCGGAATACCGTTATAAAAATTCGCAACTTTGTGAGCGAAATACATTGGATAACCCGCAAAAATCTCGTCGCCGCCGTCGCCGCCGAGCGCGACCGTAACGTGTTTGCGAACAAATTTCGATAACAACAAAGTCGGAATCAAAGAACCGTCCGACATCGGTTCATCGAGCCAAGTTCCGATCTCGGAAATCAAATCAGATGCTTTTTCGACGCTTAATTTTTCTTCGTAATGTTCTGTTTGCAAATGATTTGCAACTTGCCGCGCAAACTTTGATTCGTCAAACGAATCTTCTTCAAAACCGATTGAAAAAGTCTTAACTTTCTCGCTCGAAAACTGCGTTGCAAAAGCTGCAACCGTCGAAGAATCAACGCCACCGCTCAACAAAATTCCGAGCGGCACATCTGCGACAAGCCGCATCCGAACCGCATCGGCAAGCAATTCGCGCAATTCTTTAGCACTGTCGGACAAACTTAAGTTTGTCGAACTTTTCTGCCACGTTAAATTCCAAAATCTTCGCGTTTTTATTTCGCCGCGTTCAACGGTCAAAAAATGCGCGGCGGGAAGTTTTGAAATGCCTTTGTAAATCGAATTCGGCGCGGGAACGTAGTCGAACGAAAGATATTGGCGCAGCGAATTAAGATTTATTTCGGCTTTGACCGCCGGATTTGCAAGCAAAACTTTTGGTTCGGAAGCAAAAATCAATTTTCCGTCAAATACGCCGTAATAAAGCGGTTTTTCGCCGAATTTATCACGCGCAATGAGCAGTTTTTGCTTGCGTTTGTCCCACAAAGCGAATGCAAACATTCCGTTGATTTCATCGAGCATCGCTTCGCCGTATTCTTCGTAAAGATGCGGCAAAATCTCTGTGTCGGAACTCGTAACAAATTTATGCCCGCGCTTTTCCAAATCAGCGCGAACTTCGCGGTAATTATAAAGTTCGCCGTTCATCATCACGACAACGGATTTATCCTCGTTATAGACAGGTTGTTCGCCCGTGTGCAAATCAATCACCGAAAGCCGCCGCATCCCAAGCGCAACCATTTCATCAGTCCACAAACCCTCTGAATCCGGTCCGCGATGCTTCATCCGCTCACACATCGTGTGCAAAACCGCTTTGCTATTTTCTGAGCGATTATTTTCTAAATTTATCCAACCTGCTATTCCGCACATTTTGTCTGACTTTATTTACAAACCTCTACAGGCAAATAAAGAATAATTGCCGCATTTCGTTCTTGTTCATTAAGATTTTGTGTAACTGAGCCATCAAGAATTTCTGAATAAATATCAAGATTTTTCAATTTTTCTTGAACATACGATGCGCGTAAATTCGGAAGGTGTTTATTCGCATATTTTTTAGGAATTACTTGAGTTTTGTATTCCTGTAGATATTGTTCCGAGTTGTTCGGATTTTTGATTAAGTATTTTATTTCCAGAGAATTATTTTCAATTAATTCATCAATATAAGTTTTGGTATCGCCTGCTATATCTGCGCTACCGATAACAAATATCTTATAAGAAATATTATCTGTTTTCAGCTTATAAAAAATTTCTTTATTTACTTTTTCGAGAGAGTTTAGCGTCACACGGTCAAGCTCTGCTTTCGTGTATTTTCCAGCATCAAATAAAATTATCTCGGGTGGCTTTCTAGCATCTTTAAGGTCAATTAAATAGTAACAGCCTTTATCACCTTGAACTTTTTCTTTAGTAGGTAATTTTGTAGTTTTATAGTCATCCGTATCAATGCCAATGTTAAGATTTTGAACAATTTCAACAATTATAGTTATATTTATATTTGAATTTATAGAAGAATTTGATTGATTAGAATTTGTAGGTATTACGTCTTTTTTTTCAAAACAGCTTTTGGAGAAAAAAAGTAGATAACCTGAAATTACAATTAATACTAAACCAATTAGAGGCAGTAAATAAATAGCTTTACCTTCGTATTTAATCTTACCGAAAAAATCAAACTTAACTACGTCAGCTTCATCTATATACTCATAAGATGTAAAGAATGCCAAAATTAAGGCAATTCCTACTATCAATAAAAATAGATAAAATAAACACCATAAATCCATAATATTCTCCTCAGTATTAATCAATAGAATCGAAATCTTTCATAAATCAACTTTCATACCTTTATATCAAATCCAATCTTCTCGCGCACGGCGTAAATCGTTTTGTCTTGAGATTCGTGATAGGTTCGCACCAGCATTTCGGCTAATAAACCCATTAAAAAAAACTGCATCGAAATTGCAAAAAGCACAATCGCAATGACGGGCAAAGGCGTTAAGATGAACGAAACGCCGTAAATAAATTTTAAGACAAAAGACCAAATTCCGGCGAAAATCGAGAGGAAAAACGC
Organism: uncultured Acidobacteriota bacterium; assembly: GCA_937863115.1. Taxonomy (GTDB): domain Bacteria; phylum Acidobacteriota; class Blastocatellia; order Pyrinomonadales; family Pyrinomonadaceae; genus CALMEH01. The sequence goes on along the minus strand of CALMEH010000300.1, from coordinate 6,760 downwards.
AATCATTCCGAATGTGCCGAAAACGTAAATCGGTTTCGTTTGATACGAAGCCATAAATTTTATCGTCATCAGATCGAAAACGACTTTAATTGTCCGCGAAATTCCGTATTTCGATTTGCCCATCGTGCGGGCGTGGTGGTCAACCGGAATTTCAGTAACTCTTGCACCTGCCCAGCTTGCGTAAATCGGTATAAAGCGGTGCATTTCGCCGTAGAGTCGCACGTCTTGGATAACTTCGCGGCGATATGCTTTCAAACTGCAACCGTAATCGTGAAGCGGAACGCCACCGATTTTCGAGATTACGCTATTGGCAATCCACGAAGGAATTTTTCGCATAATCAGCTTGTCTTTTCGATTTTTTCGCCAACCGGAAACTACGTCAAAACCTTCGTTTAATTTGTCGAGCAGACGCGCAATATCTTTCGGATCATTTTGCAAATCCGCGTCCATCGGAATTAAAATATCGCCTTTTGCCGCATCAATTCCCGCGCTCATTGCGGCAGTTTGTCCGTAATTTCGGCGCAGAGAAATCACGCGAACACGTTTATCTTCCGCCGCTATTTCGCGCAAAATTTGCAGAGATTTGTCGGTCGAACCGTCGTCAACGTAAATAACTTCCGCCGTTTTGCCAAGTTCATTTAACGCTTCTTGAATCTTCGCGTGCATCGGGCGTAAGTTTTCCTCTTCGTCCAAAACGGGCAAAAAAAGTGACAATTCAGGGGCAGGTTCGGGTTTTTCTAAATTAGTTTGTTTGGTTTGCACAGGGTTCATTTTCTTTTCGATTGCAAATGTAATAATTTACATTTTTCTGCCGAAAAAATACAGTAATGTTTTTAAATGCTATTGTCGGGGCGAATTTTTTCACCCGAATTGATATGAAAATGCAGATGTTTAGATTCTTGATATTTTCCCAAATTCGTTAAAACTCGCGCCGCACCAAATTTCTCAACGGTTTCAGCGGAAACTTTTTTTATGACTTCAAATATTTCCAAAAGAATCTTTTCGTCTGATTTTTCAAGTGTCAAAAGCGATGAAATATGTTTTTTTGGAATAACGACAATGTGTATTTCCCAAAAAGGTCGTGTGTGATAAAAAGCCAAAACATTTTCGGTTTCGAGAATTTTCTCAACTTGCGTTTTACCACTCAAAACTTCATCGCAATAAAAATCTTCAGTCATCGCTTTTTCGCCGTAATCACAATCGAAACGCCGAACGGAAAATCAAATTTTTTAAGCCACAATCTTTCCGAACTGAATATTTTTCCGAAAATTCCGTTGAGCGCGGAAACATTCACATTGTTTTCCGATTCGGGTTTGATTCCGGTAATTTTCATTAAAGTTCTTCCCGCTAAAATCGGCGCGAAAAATGTCCAATTTGCGTAAGTTGCGCGTTCGATTTCAAATCCGGCTTTATTTAATCTTTCGACAATTTGCGCTTTGGTATAGCGAATTCGATGATTTGAAATGTCGTCCTGCACGCCCCAAAGCCACATAAACGCGGGAACGAAAATCAGAGTTTTGCCGCCGGTTTTCAAAACGCGGTGCATTTCCTTAAGTCCCGAAACATCATCGTCCAAATGTTCGACGACATCGAGCGCAGTTACGACATCGAAACTTTCGTCCGCAAACGGCAATTTTTCCGCCAAACCTTTGTGAACCTTTAAACCTTTCTTTCGGCAAAATTCAAGCGCATCGTCCGAAACATCAACGCCTTCCGCTTCGCCGAATTGTTTGAGCATTTCAAGATTCGCTCCCGTTCCGCAACCGACATCAAGAATTTTTGATTTTTGATTTTTGATTGGCGATTTTTCGGTGATTTGGTGCATAAATTCTTCCAAAATCGCGCGGCGACCGACAAACCACCAATGTTTATCCTCGACATCATTCATAATGCCGTAGGTATGTTGCTCCATTTCTTTGGAAAGTGTTGCGCTCATAAATTTATCTCTGTGTTAAACCTGCGAGTTGGCTTGCAAGACTTCCTTGGTTGCCGTTTTCTTCCAAACCGTAGCTTTCGCGCAGACGGCGTTTGATGCCTTCGTCGCTGACGAAAATTCCTTGTTCGTTGCGTTCTAAGATCATCAAATCCAAACCTTCCTGCAAATATTCGTCCTTGCCGATTTGAATCATATATTCGCCCGAAGTTTTATGCGCCGCCCATTCGAGTTCGTAAAGCGTCGGATCAAAAACGCTCAAAGGATTTACGTCCGTGTTTGAAAAACTTTCGATAACCCGCGCAAAATCAAAGGCGTGTTGCCCTTCGTGAATAAAAGTTCCTTCGCAACCGCGCTGAAAACCTGTGTCAATCGTTTCTTCGGCAATCGTGATATAAACTTCGCCCAAGGCTTCCATCAAACTCAAACGCTCTTCTTCGACGCGCTCATTCGTCGCCCGATGATCAATCACGCCCGTATTTCCCGAAGCGTGAATTATGCTCACCGGCAAACACCGCACGTTCATATTCGATTCGTAAATCTGCTTCATTATACGCTTTTGTTGCGGCGTTCCTTTCTCCAACATCACGTCAAAAGCGTCTTCGATTGATTTGCGATATTTTTTTGCAATTCCTTTGTCGTATTTCATATTATGGTAAATAGTAAATAGTAAATAGTGAATATAGACCTATATTTATGAACTTTTATTTCGTAAATGATTTCGTAGTCCGTTAATCATCTTGCCAATTTCATCAAGTTTTGCCGATAAAATAAGATAAGATTTTTCATTCAAATAACCAAGCCGAAAAGCAATAATAATTTCTGTAGAAACTTCGCTGGCAGAACCTTGTGAAATAGAAAGAAAATACAAAAACTCTTTTTCGGAAGTTCTTGCGGCACCTTCGGCAATATTTGCCGGCATTGAAACAGCCGCCCGACGAATTTGTGATGTTAAACCAAATTTTTCCTCTTTTGGAAAACCTTCCGTTACTTTGTAAATTTCTACCACAAAATCTACCGACTTTTTCCAAACCTCCAATTTCTCGTGAGTTCGCATAATCGAAAAACTATTTACTATTCTCTATTTACTATTTACTATTTCCCCGAAACCACACCAACTATTTTGATTATGCCATATAATTTCGACATTTTGTGCTTCGATTTCTTTCCACCAGGTTTCAAATTCTTCTTTTGAGATGTAAAAAGCCGTCGGCGCAACGAGATGATCGAAAACGATATTGTGCTGTTCGCGCCAGCCAAATGTGCCGAGATGATTGAGATAATCGTTGTAAAAAAGTTTGTTTGCCAGCGGTTTTGAAGTTTTGTTCAAAGGTTTGTAAAGCAATTTTGACGCGAGAAAAACGCCGAGCGTCGGAAGTTTTGAAAGTTGATAAAGCGTCGGTTGATTGATTTTCGACGTAAAACCTGTGCGAATCGGATCGACGAAACGCGTAATCCATTCGTTATTTTCCGCGCCGTAGATCCAAGCCGAAATTGCGCCGCCTTTTTTCACTTTGCTCGCCAAGGACAAAAACGATTTTTTCGGATCGGGCGTGTGATGCAAAACGCCGACCGAAAACGCATAATCAAAGGCTTTTTTCAGCGGAAGTTTGAAAATATCGGCTTGAATAATATGAACATTCGGCAAATGCTTTGTCGCTTGAAACGCCGATTCGACCGCGATGCTCAAATCAATTCCGACAACTTCCTTCGCGCCCCAATTCGCCGCCAAACTCGTATGCCGACCTTTGCCGCAACCGCCTTCGAGAACGATTTTATCTTTGAAAAATTCGGGTTTGACAGGTTGCAGCCAACCTAAGAATTGTTCGGCGTATTTTTCGTCTTCCTGCGTAAAATGCGTCCATTGCCAACCGAAATTTTCGGCAGTTTCGGCTTTGTCTTCGTCGATTTTTTCTAGATCGGCAAAACGCGGAACGCCGCGCTCGACCTTGTATTCGCGCGAACATTTTTTGCACGACAAAATCGCTTCGATAATTTCTTTTTCTTCGTATTTGCTCGCATAAGCCAATAAAATGTCGCCGCCGCAACTTGGGCAAGCAAGTAAATCTAAAAGTTTTTCTTTCATTTAATAGATGGTTTAGTTTTTTTTGTCTTTGAGAAATCAAAAACCCCAAGACCAAATTCTATTTCATATTCACAGCCGTATGCAATGAACGCCAAGATTTATGAAGAAGTTCGTCAATTTTTTGCCAATCTTCTTCACTCACGCCGCCCGCTTCGGCTTTTTCATCGCGAATTTTCATAGCATCGGCGCGATATTTTCCGTATTCGAGAAATTTTTCTTTTGGCACATTGTAAAGCGCGGAAGCCGCATCTGCCAGAGCGTTTGCCAAATCGCCGTCTTTATATTGCTCGCGTTGGCGGTGAACAATCCACCATTCAAGTTCGAGTTTTGAAGCGTTTTTTACGTCAAATTCCGTTGTGCTGATGTCGCGGATTTCCGTGTAAAATTTTTCTAAATCGGGAAGAGCCTTTTCGTAATCCGTGCGCGATTTGCCGTCTTTAAAAACGAATGCCGATTTTACCGCGTAAAACGCCATCAAATATCGTCGCCAAAAACGAAGTTTGTATTGAGTTTGCAAAGTTTTGGTCAATTCCGAAAATAATTGAACACGCTGACGGCTGTAATAGCTTCGCCACATCGCCGTATCGAGCCGCGCAATTTCGTCTGCGTCAAACTCACGAATATCAACTTTATGCGGCGAATATAAATCAAAAGCAATCCACGCGCCGAGCAAAACGCCGATAACAAGCAAAATAAGCGCGATTTTTGATAGAACTTTTTTCATAAACTCGACTCCTTAAAAAGTCAAATTCGTTTCGCTTCAAATTTGGATTCATTTTTGCCAACGTCCGAGCGTCGGAATAAATGAATTTGCCAGATTCGTCGCCTGTTCGAGCGGCATTTGCAAATCTTGCGCCATATTTTCAACCGAACTCGCAATCATTTCTTCCATCGTTTGATTCGGATTCGTAAAATAGCCGTTTGAAAAGCAAAACGAGCAATAGTCTTTCGTGTTCGTTCCGTCAGCGTTTGTGCCGAAGTTGCCAAACTCTTCCGCAATCGGCATTCCACAGCTTTGACAGCGAATTTTATTGTTCATAATCTTTAACTCTCGGAAATTTGCAATTTGCTTTCCAACGCCTTAAATTCTTCAAACGGAAACGGTTGATGCCAATTAAATTCAAATTCGTCCGTTTCGCGATCTTCGTAAAGCTGTGCGAAAGTCGTAAAAAATGCTTCGGCAACATTTTTGCAATCGTCCGCGTGTGCAAAAACGAGTTCTTTTTCAAGCCGTTCTTCGGTCGGATATTGGTAAATTTCCAAAAACGCTTCGTCGCCTTTTTTCGTGAAAACAAAGTCGAATTCTTCGGGATCACGATTCCACCGCAGAGTTTCCTGAAAATCCAATGCGCCGAGCAAACGAATTAAAATCTGCAAAATTTCCGACAAAGCCCGCGAATGCGGAGCGTGTGCCGTCGTTGAATTAAATTCGGTCACATCGTCCTTAAAACCGATCGACATCCAACCGCATTGCGGCGAATTGAAACTGACTTCAAAATTGTTTTCCATAATTCTCAAAACCCAATCAAATATGGTAACTTTAACTATAATTTTCAGCAAACAATGAAACAATATCAACAACTTTTACGCCACATTTTAGAAAACGGTTCGCGCCACGAAGATCGCACCGGCGTTGGCACGATTTCGTTTTTCGGTTATCAAAATCGTTACGATTTGCGCGAAACTTTTCCGATTGTTACGACAAAACGAGTTCCGTTTCGTTGGATTTTTGAAGAGTTAGCGTGGTTTTTAAGCGGCGATACGAACGAAAAAAATCTGCAAGCGCGAGGCGTGGACATTTGGGCGGAATGGGCGGACGAAGAACATACGAAAAAATTCGGGCGCGACGTTGGCGATTTAGGTCCGATTTACGGATATTTGTGGCGTTCGTTTGGCGGCGATTATCCAGAAATGAACGGATTTGATCAGATAAAAGATTTGATCGAACAAATTGAAAAAAATCCGAATTCGCGCCGTTTGATCGTTTCCGGTTGGAATCCTGAAACTGCCGTAAAAGTCGATCTTCCGCCGTGTCATACATTGTTTCAATTCAAAGTTGAAAACGAAAAAATTCTGCATTGCCAACTTTATCAGCGAAGCGCGGACGCATTTCTCGGCGTGCCGTTTAATATTTCGAGTTATGCGCTTTTGACCGCGATGATTGCTCACGTTTGCGATTTGCAGGTCGGCGAATTTGTTCACACTTTTGGCGATTTGCATATTTATTTGAATCATCTCGAACAAGTCGAAGAATTGCTGAAACGCGAACCTTTGCCGTTGCCGAAATTGGAATTCGTGAACGCAGAAAATTTAAAAGGTTTGCAAGGTTTGCTCGATTTTAAATACGAAAACTTAAATCTCGTCGGCTATCAATCGCACAAAAAAATCGCCGCTCCCATTGCGGTTTAATTAAGAAATTTTAGCCGCAGATGAACGCGGATAAACGCAGATTTTTTATAATTTCATCTGCGTTCATCTGTGGCTAAATTATATTTTTATATGTTAATTTCCGAATTTAATTTCGATTTACCCGAAAATCTTATCGCTCAAGAACCGCTTGAAAAACGCGAAAGTTCGCGGATGTTGGTGGTTAATCGCGCCGGAAATAATTTTTCGGACGAGAATTTTTTTAATTTACCGAAATTTTTGAAAAAAGGCGATGTCGTTGTTTTGAACAACACGAAAGTTTTTCCGGCGCGGATTTACGGCGAAACCGAAACAGGCGCAAAGGTCGAGATTTT
>CALMEH010000299.1 GCA_937863115.1 uncultured Acidobacteriota bacterium | reverse complement strand
GCGTTATTGGGACAGGAATTGATCCGAATAATGCGGCACGAAATGTCGGGATGGTTTTTGACATCGGCGCGGGTTCGGCGTTTGAAGTCGGCGCGTTGGCGGGCGCGAATGGAGCATTAGCGTTTGGTGTCGGCAACGGCGGTCACGTTGTCGGTTCGAGTATGATGAATCAAGGTTCGGGCTTGCCGTTTATTTGGACGCAAGCCGGCGGAATGGTCGAAATTCCGCTTCCCGTCGGCACATCGCAAGGTTCGGCGCGGGCAGTTAATACGGCAGGTTGGGCGGTCGGCACGGCTTCTTCGGCATTTGCGATTCCGTTTCTTTACGACGGCACGGCAACTTACCGCCTTCAGGATTTGATTCCTGCGGGAACGGGTTGGGATTTGTCAATGAATACATCGTCGTCGGCTCTTGGCATCAGTGATGGTAATATTATTGTCGGCACAGGCGTTTTTAACGGACAAACTCACGCTTACGCAATGATTCCGGTGGTTTCAAACGTTTCAGTTGGCGGACGAATAACAACTGCAAGCGGAAACGGCATCCGCGATGCGCGTGTTACGATTTCAGGCGGAAATCTGCCCGCGCCCGTAACCGTCAGAACGGGAACTTTCGGCTATTACAATTTCGACGGCTTGCAATCGGGGCAAACTTACACCGTTACCGTTTCAACGAAGCGTTACACTTTCGCCCAACCGACGCGAATGGTTACGCCGCAAGCCAACGTCAGCGATTTTGATTTTACGGCAGAACCCTAAAGTTCAGAGTTCAAACTTTAGTTTGAAAAGATTTAACCACAAAATCACACAATATTACACGAAGTCTTAGGGATTTTTAGTGTCTTTTTTGTGTGATTTTGTGGTTAAAATTCTTAATAAAAAAGTGTTCAAACAGCGTCTTTAGCGCATTTTGAAGTTGTGCAAAACCCCTTTGCTTCGCTGGCGGTTACAAACTAAAGTTTGAACTCTGAACCTTTGAACTCTGAACACTTTAATTAGTCGGTAATTTCGGCATTGCGTCTTTCGGGTAACGCGGCAGAAGTTCATCGCGCATTGCGAGAACATAAACCGACGCAGCAACAACGGTGGCGGCGGCTTGGACATCGGCTTCGATGATGCGTTCGTAGGTGTCGAGGTTTGTGTGCCAAGTGTGCGAACCGTATTCAATCGGGTCTTGGAAAACGCCGATTCCGGGAAGTCCGGCGTTGTTAAATGATGTATGATCCGAACCGCCAAGACCGCGGCTGCGCGTGTTGATTGCGCCTAAAATGCCTAAATCTTCAAACGGTTTGACCGATTCGCGCAAAATGTCTGCGGCTTCGGTCGGACCGAAAACCGACATTCCGCGTGCCTTGCCCGTGCCGGAATCAATGTTGAAATAACCGCCGAATTTTTCGTAAAACGGTTTCGGCGATTCAAACGAGCCGAAATGTTGCGCGACGTAGGCTTTCGAGCCGAGCAAGCCTTGTTCTTCGCCCGACCAGAGCGCGACGCGGATTGTTCGACGTGGTTTTACGCCGATGGCTTTTAAGATTCGCGCGGCTTCCATCATAATCGCACAACCAACGGCGTTGTCAGTCGCGCCCGTTGCCGAATGCCAAGCATCGAGATGTCCGCCGAGCATAATCACTTCGTCTTTTTTGTCCGTTCCCGTGATTTCGCCGATGGTGTTATAGGAAGTTTTGCCTTCGGGATAGATTTTGTTGCGAATGTCGAATTCGAGCGAAACAGGTGTTCCCATTCCCAAAATGCGTGAAATTCGTCCGAAATCTTCGTTACGCAAAACAACCGTCGGAACGGCTTTGTTGACATCATAGTTGCCACCGCTGAAGGCGCGAATTTGCCCGTGTTCGCGTCCGGCATCGTTGATGCGGACGGCAACTTTGCTTTCGAGCAGAAATTTACTTAATTGTTCGCCGATTTGCTGAAAAGTCAGTTGTCCTGGCTTTGGCGTCGGCGTTGGTTGCGGTGTCGGGAAAGTTTGCGGCGTGGCGTTCGGATTCAGACGTTGACGCACTTGTTCATCGCTCAGGCGTTTCGGTTGCGGATTGATATTAACAGGAAGCACGACAGGTTTGCCCATCAAAACCATATTGCCTTTAATTTTGTCTTTGATTGAATTGAAATAAGCGGTCAATTCGTCTTGCGTCGGGCGTTCGGGCAGAATGATTTGAAAGGCTTGACCTTTGACGGTTTTTTTAGTGCTTGGTGTCCACGCCAAAACTTCAAAAACAAGCGAATCTTGCACGGGCGAAGTGATAAAACCCGAAGCGCGTTCATTAACCCAACCGACGTTTCCAAAATCCCAAGGTTCGAGCCGCGTTTCATCAAAACCCCAAGTTTTCATCTGATTCGCCGCCCATTCGCCTGAAGCCTTTAACTGTGGCGAACCTGTTAGGCGCGGTCCATAAACATCGGTCAAAACTTGAATCGTTTTCATTATCTGCGAATTGTTTTTTCCTTCGTTGCGGATTCTTTGGTTGATTTCAGAATCAAATTGCGCCGAAGCGGTTTGAATTAAAAATGCTAAAAGCAAAAATAGCGTCGTAAATTTCATTGTCGTCTTTTTCATAATTTTTAAAAAGCTGTGTTTAAACTCAAATTAAGACTAAGATTTAACCCCGAAACAACACGAAACAAAACGAAATTTGCCTAGTTTCTGCTTGTTTCGTGCCGTTTCGTGCCGTTTCGTGGTTAAAAAAACTAAGTTCGAGTTTTCAAATTCTAAGCTCGGATTTTTAGAATGATGCTTCTATTGCAGAAACAATCAATTAAGATTTTTAAGTTTGGGCAATTTGGGCGGCATATAGATTGAACGCTTCTTTTTGCTGTCCATAATTCCCAGAATTTCATCGCCCAAACGATTCATTTCTTGTTCGGCTTGCAGTTTTGCCCATTGAATTTTGGCTTGTTTTTCCTGCTCTACGATTCGCTCCATTTCGGCAACATCGGCATCTAAGCTATCAATTTGCTCTTGTGTTACGTTGAACGTTTTCATATACTTAGCTTTCAATTTATCACGAAGATTTACCATCCAAGCGAGTCTTTCTTCATTGTTCCAACCTGCCCATTGTTTGGCAAACCATTCATCGTCCTCTTTCTGATACTTCTTTCTGTCTTTGCCTTTATTCATAAATATTTAACGCATCCTTTTAAATAAATTCGATGAAATATTTATACTCGTTTTAACGAAAAAAAGCAATAATTTTTAATTTTCAAACTGCTTTCGCAGACTTTCAGTATAAGGCGCACGGGCGACACCTTTTTCGGTGATGATTGCCGTAACTAAATCGTTCGGCGTAACGTCAAACGCGAAATTTGAAACCGAAATGCCTTCGGGCGCGAGTTGTTTTTCGCCGACGTGCGTAACTTCTCGAATATCGCGTTCTTCGATGGGAATTTCTTCGCCGGTCGGACAATTCATATCAACGGTCGAAAGCGGTGCGGCAACGTAAAACGGAATATTGTGCCGACGCGCCAAAACCGCAACCATATAAGTTCCGATTTTGTTGGCGACATCGCCGTTTGCGGCAATTCTGTCTGAGCCGACGACCACCGCTTGAATTTCGCCGCGTTTCATAATGTGTCCGCTCATATTATCCGTAATTAAAGTTACGGGGATGTCGTCTTGATTCAATTCCCAAGCGGTTAAACGTGCGCCTTGTAAATACGGACGAGTTTCGTCTGCAAAAACCGAAACCGATTTGCCCTGCGCGATTGCGCCGCGAATAACTCCGAGAGCCGTTCCCCAAACGCCGCCTGTCGCAAGTGCGCCCGCGTTGCAATGTGTTAAAACAACCGAATCGTTTTCGAGAAGTTCGCCCCCGAATTGTGCGATTAATCTCTGGCTTTCAATATCTTCTTCGTGGATGTCTTTTGCGTCTTGAATCAAAATTTGTTTGATTTCCGAAATAGATTTTCCGTCTGCTTTCGCTTTGGCAAACGTGCGTTTCATTCTATCAATCGCCCAAAAAAGATTAACCGCGGTCGGACGAGTTTCGCCCAATTTTTCGCAGATGTAATCGAGTTCATCTTCAAAATCGGTCAAATCCATACCGACAAACTGCTTTGCCCCAAGCGCAATTCCATACGCCGCAGAAACGCCAATTGCCGGCGCACCGCGCACGACCATATCTTTAATTCCGGCGGCAACTTCGGTATAAGTTTTCAAAGTCAACCAAATTTCCTCAGTCGGCAAAAGACGCTGATCAAGCATCAAAACGCCTTCGTCGCTCCATTTTACAGGTATTATCATTATTTTTATTTTGGATTTGGGATTCGGGATTGCGGATTTTTGAGAATTTCATTCAATCCGAACTCCGAAGCCACAAATTATTGTATTTTCGTCTACGAAATTAAAATCTTACGGAA
>CALMEH010000298.1 GCA_937863115.1 uncultured Acidobacteriota bacterium | reverse complement strand
TTTTACCGTCGTTGGAAAACGCCGCCGAATGCCAATAAGCATAATTTGGGTCGTTGACGGCATCAACACGCTTCGGATTTGCCGGGTCTTTGATGTCCAAAATAATTCCGTTGCCGGAACACGCGCCCGCGGCGAGTCCGATTTCCGAATAAACCGTAATGTCGTGGCATTGGTCGGTTTCTTGAACTCTTCCGCCGCTGTCGTGCGAACCGCCGTCGTTCAAACTGTTGATAACGCCTGTTCTCGAATCCATAAAAATTTTCGAGTCTTGAGGTTTGGCGACAGGAACTTTAATAATATCTATGCTAAACAGGGAAGTTTTGGGGTTTTTATCAGGCGAACCATCTGAACATCCGGCAAGTTCTTCGCCCGGACGGACAAAGGAAGTTCCCGAATTATAAATATAGACGTTGTTTTTGTCTTTCGGGTCGGTTACAAGCGTATGCGTATGCGAACCACGGCAGGTTTGCACCGCGCCAACTTGTTTCGGTTTTCGGATGTCCGAAATATCAAAAATTCTCACGCCGCGAAAGCGTTCTTTTTGGACATCAGGTTTCGGTTCAGTGCCGTCGGTCGGTATCGGTATTGGCTCAAATCCCTGAATTCCGCAATCAAGCCGTCCGTTTGGCATTTCAACAGACATAAACATCAAATTTTTATAAACCGAAACATCGCCTTGACCACCCGGACAAACCATCGAAGTCAGCAATTTGGTTTCTGCGGGCTTTGAAATGTCGTAGATATTCATTCCGTAAAAATTACCTTGAAAAAGATAGTTTCCCTGAAATGCCAAATCGGAATTTGAAAATGCAAGTTGAGCAAAAACAATCTGAAACGCTTTCGGGAACTGTGAAGTGTCTCCTACGCCAAGTTGTTTCAAAGTGTTTTGCACTCTCGGATTATCAGCATCGTTTGTGCCAAGCTGAAATGCTTCGGGCTTTTTGAACAGAAAAACGTGCTTCATACCCATCGCGTTTTCTTCTGCGTCGAACAAACCCGATTTTAGTTTAGAACGCGGGTCGTCGGCGTTTGAACCTTTCATTCCGGCAGGAAGTTTCGGTGTATTTTGCGCCGAACCTGTGGCGGCGAAAAATGTTCCTAAAAAGAATAACGCGACAAATAAACGGCAAGCGATAAAATTGATTCGATTCATAATGATTTTTAGCAGTGAACTAAAAAGTTGCGTTTTTAGAAATTGCTGCAAGCTTCAACTATTGGTAATTTCTGAAAAAACCTAAAAAAACATCACTTTTAGTTCTAACTGTTTCCTTTTACGGATTATCTCCCAATAAAGTTTGCATAATGTTGATTTCGGCGCGTTGTCCGCTGTCAACATCGGTAGCGAAAGTGAAAAGCTCGGCATCTTGTCCCGCGCCGGTTGTGTTAAAAAGATCTTTGACCATTTCAAGTGCGCCTTTGTGATGCTGGATCATACCTGCCAGAAACAATTTATCAAATGAAACGCCCTTTGCATTTTTCAAAACGTCCATCTGTTTTTTTGTCAACATTCCGGGCATCAGCATTTCGTGGCGTTTATGGTCAGACATATCCATTCCTTCCATTCCGGGCATTTCCATTTCGGTTTTTTCGCCCCGAATTTCGAGCCAACGCTTCATAAAATTCATTTCGTCTGTTTGCGATTGACTAATCCGCGCACCTAAACGGCGGATTTCCTTATTTTCCGTTCGTGCTTCAATCAGGGCAGTCATTTCAACCGCCTGCGAATGATGATGAATCATTCCCTGCATAAACTCGACATCTTTGCGCGAAACGGGCGGCAATTTCGCTTTCGTATTTGACGGCAAAACGCGCGTTTCCTGTCCGGGCGCACCCGGCTGAACAATGACCGGAGAAGTTTTAGAATCTTCCGTCTGTGCAAGAATCGTCAGAGACAATAGGAACAAGATTGCAAAGATAAAATACAGTCTCGGCAAAAATCGAAAATACATCATAATGTTCACTTTATCATAGCTGAAAGTTCAATTTCTACCAATTTACTCAGAAATAAAGTTAAGATTTTCACTTGTCGAATGAAATCACCGATTTCCGAAAACTTTCTAAACCAATTTCAAAAATTTCAAGCCCACTTTTGAGATTTTATTGGGAAAAATAACATTCATTCAATTGTAAAATTTTTACCGGTTTGTAGAAATTGTTTTTAAATTTTTCAACCGCAAAATATTGAAAAAAACAACAGCTTTAGGTTAGATATGAAAATTAATAACTAATAAGTAATTACTTCTACTAATATAAGCTGTTGCATATAAATAATGCTTCCTTATAATTAGAATTGGTTGGAGGTAAAGTTAATGGGAAATTTGCAACAAATAAAACACGATTTAACAGTTCGTAAGTCAGAACTTTTAGAGCGACTTAATCGGGTGCAGAATCATTTAAGGCATAAGGACAATCCGCTTGATGATGATTTTGCCGAGCAAGCCGTAGAACGCGAAAACGATCAGGTTTTAGAGGCATTGGAGGCAAATATGCACGAGGAAGTTTTAAAAATCAATCATGCAATTTTGCTTATGGAAGCGGGTAAATATGGCATTTGCGAGAATTGCCAACAGCCGATTGCCGAAAAGCGGCTGGCGGCTTTACCTTTTACAACCGTATGTATTGGTTGTGCCGTTTAGTTTTTTGAAACTTAAATTTTAGGAGAAATTATATTAAATGATTAAAGAAGTTACCGGAGATATTTTATTGACAAAAGCTCAGGCAATCGCCCACGGCGTTGCCCCAAATGACCATTTTTCATCGGGATTGGCATTGAGTTTGCGGGAATTATATCCTGCAATGCACCAAGATTTCAGACATTTTTGTCATTCGAACAGCCCAAAAGTCGGCACGTCTTGGCTTTGGGGAAGTGCTGACGGGAAAAGAATTATCAATCTTTTTACACAAGAACCTGCTCCAAATCACAGCCACGCGCATCCGGGCAAGGCAACCGTTGCAAATGTAAATCACGCTTTAAGAGATTTATGCCACGTTGTAGAAAAGGAGAAAATCAAAAGTCTGGCTTTACCGAAACTTGCCACAGGCGTAGGCGGACTTGATTGGGATGATGTAAAGCCATTGATTGCCAGACATCTAAGCGATTTGGGCATTCCGATTTTTATCTACACAACCTTTCATAAAGGGCTTCAAGCAAACGAGGAGTTAGTGTAGATTGATAGGACACCCAGATGGATTCAGAAGTGTTATTTGTAATTGGGGAACAAAAACATCTTAAATTCTCTGTGTGTCCTTTCTGTTTAATTATTTTAACGGCTGATTGTTAGGCAACTTCAGCGAAAAAAGCAAATCTTCCGAGAGCGTCTGAAAAGAAAATTTTGCCCACGAATCACGCAAAAAAATCATTGAACAATTTTTCAACTATGATAAAATGACTACGTTATGACAAATTCTGAACTCGAAAAAAGAATAGCAGTTTTGGAATCACAGTTTGCGTTGTTAAAAAGCGAGGTTGAGAAAAAAAATGAAACAAAAACGCCTTGGTGGGAACAAATCGCTGGAACTTTTGCGGATGATCCTGCTTACGATGAAGCTATGCGTTTAGGACGTGAATATCGTGAATCGCAAAAAATGGTTTATGATGAGGATGAAGATTGATGTTAATTCTTGATACTGATTGCCTCAGTATTTTTGAACGTGAAAGGCATTTTGACACCTCAATTTTACGAGCCAACCTCTCACATTTTGATTCCGAAGATATTGCCGTCACCATAATTACCTACGAAGAGCAAATGCGTGGTTGGATGGCATTTATCGCCAAAGCGAAAACTGTTGAGCAACAAGTTTATGCCTATCAAAAATTGAATGGATTTCTCGAAAACTTTCGTAAAATCAATGTTTTACCATTCGATGAAACCGCTGCCAAAATTTACAAAGACCTCAAATCACAAAAAATCCGCATCGGCTCAATGGATTTGAAAATTGCCTCAATCGCCATTTCCCGCAAGGCAATTTTAGTTTCCCGCAACCTAAAAGATTTTGAAGCCGTTCCAGATTTAGTCGTTAATGATTGGACGCGATAAGGATTGTGAACAAGCGTATCGGTTCAATTAAAAATGGAAAATTAAAAAAGCCTGACGATAAATTGAATTTTCCATTTTCCTTTGATATGAACCTACTCGCGTTTCTGCCTCAATTTCAAATCTTCCGAGATCGACTGAAAAAGAAAATGTAGCCCGCGAATCACTCGAATAAACGCTAGTAACGTCGTTAAAATCTCGAAAGATATAAAGTTAAGTTTTCGATTTTGGTTATGGAACATTCTCCAATAACTGAAATCTAAAATCTTCTCCCTGACTCCACTTCTTAATTAGTTTAATAGCTTCTGGAGAACCCTCGCCTTTTGCATTTGAAAGACCTTTAAAGTAGTTTGTGTGCTGAACTGATATTAGGTCAAAAAAATTTCTCCCTTTTTCTTCTTTAACAGTATCTCCGAAAAACTGAGAAATTCCATCGCCTTTGTGAGCGAATCCGCTTACAGAACCGCCACCGATAACTTCAGATGTTTTCGCAGCACCGCCGATAAGTAGTATTCTGACATTCTTGCTATTAAATTGTGGGCTAAAACATTTCATTGCAGCACGAGCAATCGCCGCCCCTTGGCTATACGTAATCACGCTAACCTTCCATCCTTTTTTTGAGCTTTGTTCAATTGAATTTGCTAGATGCCTAGCTACCTTTGGATTAATCAACGCATTTTCTTTAATCCAATCGACTTTTTGTGGAGCCATAAGAGTCGCCATAACGACATCTATGGTTGGGATTTCGTTAAAGTGGGTCGCAGTTGCATTAATCGCAGATTTATAAGAGCTATGATTGTAAATTAACATAACGGGTGTATTCGTTAGTCTTGAAAGCTCCTCAGTTTGTCGTTGTGCGTCGGCATAGTATGTTTCAATTCCATTAATGTAAATAATATACTCAAACTGGTTAGAAGCTAGTTGACTTGCAGTTGCTTGAGGATACATGTAAGTGTTGCCACTTTTTTTCCAATCAGCGTAAAGTGGATCGTCCTTTGATGGAGCGGCTAGGTTCTCTCTGAGTTCGGTGCAGGTCGAATTAGCCTCAAGAAAGTAAATTGTATATTGATAGTCTCCCGTGCAATCGCCCTCATAATAAACAGGAATCCCCTCTTGAACTCGGGCATAAATATAAATCTGACTTTGTTTAAATTTGTGACTTATCCCATTTTTTACAAAGTCAAAAGGGACGACACCAACGCTACCTCTTTGAGCAATTTCTAGTGAGGATTTTGGGTCATCAACAGGCTTAGCTGAAGCAATTAAAAAACCGCTACATTTACCAGTTGACTTGAATTCAACGTAGAAACTGCCTGCTTTTATACTACTAACATCAATACTTGAAAATGTCGGTTTAATTACTGAACTCATTCCCTTTCGTTCAAATTTTCCACTTCCAGAAGCATACTCAACCGCACCTTCGGGTTTTTGATTTGTGTTTTGTTGTGCAGTTATATTTAAAGCTAAAAACGAAATTTGAATAATGGAAATGCAAATAATTAGAAATATTTTTTTCATACTTTCCTCCTAATTTTGACTAATCTAGTGTATTTTGATATTTAGGAAATAATTATCAGAATATTTTCTCATTTACAAGTTGGTTAATATCTTTATCCTTCACATAAAACATCTCGTCGCTTGGTCGCAAAGGTCTTCCCAGCCAAAGCGGTCTTCTCAATTCATTCGGTCCCGGAGCGGGGCATTTCATTGCTAACCATTCTTTGCCGAAACTTCGATTTTTATTTCAAGAAATCTACAGGAATTCGAGCAGATACCCTAAAAAAATATATCATCAATGGACGAAGTGAAAGTCTGAAATTCACTTTTTGCCTTGCCTCATTGCTTTATCACACAAGATTCGAGCGTCACTTTTCTCATGTTGAGGTAGTTTTGCGTGTGTATCGCTCCGATTTTTCCCTTGACTTCGATGGTTTTAGTTTCTATATCTTTGGGTAACGTTCCTTGTGAAACTTTACAGGTAACGTGTCTCTCGCTTTCATCGTTGCGGTGGCTGTTCAGATTCAGACTATAACCGTTTAAGCCATCCGAACCCGAAGCGATTTGAACGTAGCCGGAAACAGTGACCTCCTTACCGCTCCAACCGTCTTTATCGGCAACAGCTTTGTCAACAAGTTCGCTAACCGTGAAAACCTTTTCACCGGTAATTCCGCAACCCGCAATCGCAAAAATCCCGAAAGAAACTAT
>CALMEH010000297.1 GCA_937863115.1 uncultured Acidobacteriota bacterium | reverse complement strand
AGAAATCAATTAGACTCTGACCGTGCAATAAATTACACGGCTAAATTCAAGTAATCGCCACGCGATATTTAAGGAATATTTAGTTGCACACAAGGTAGAAATTAACCGCAGAGACGCAAAGACGCAGAGTTTTTCTGATGAGATTTTCTGCATTTCCACTTCTCTGCGGTGAAAAAAAATATGAAATTTCGCTTTCTGTGGATTGGTAAAACTAAGCAAAAAAATTGGTTGGCGTTGCAGGAAGAATACTTGCAGCGTCTTTCGCATTTTGTGAAGTTTGAAATAGTTGAACTAAAAGATGCAGGAAAAGAAATAGAAGGCAAACTAATCTTGGACAAACTGAATCAAAGCCAATTCATCTGTTTGATGGACGTGA
This sequence comes from uncultured Acidobacteriota bacterium, assembly GCA_937863115.1. GTDB lineage: Bacteria > Acidobacteriota > Blastocatellia > Pyrinomonadales > Pyrinomonadaceae > CALMEH01. The sequence continues at coordinate 3,397 of CALMEH010000297.1, read as the reverse complement.
AGGGACGCTCGATTTCTTCGCACGATTTAGCCGCTGAGATTGAAAAATGGCAAAATCGCGGGCTGAAAGAGATAGTTTTTATCATTGGCGGCGCGGAAGGTGTCGCTTCTGAGGTTGTCGAAAGGGCAGACAATAGTTTATCCTTATCGTTTCTGACATTGACGCACGAAATGGCGCGTGTTGTCTTGTTAGAACAGATTTACCGAGCGTTTACGATTATAAAAGGTTTTCCATACCAAAAATGAGTGAATTGAATTTGAAAGAAATTAAAGAGAATCTGCTTGCTGAGCGCGAGATTTTAATTGCAAAACTGAAAGGTAATGATCTTTCGGTTGACGATGCGGAAACGCCTGATCCGGTTGATCTTGCCGTCAGAAATTATTCAAAAAATGTGATGCTGGCGGTGTCGGAAAACGAAAGCCGCCAACTTGGTTTGATTGATGAAGCGTTGGTGCGAATCGAAGACGACGAATACGGCATTTGTCAAAACTGCGAAAAAGAAATTGTTCCGAAACGATTGGCGGCAATTCCCTGGGCGCGTTATTGTATTAACTGCCAAGAACTTGTCGAACAAGGTCTTTTGGACGAAGATTAAAAAAGGTAAAAAGTAAAAGGTAAAAAGTAAAACTAATCATCCGTGAATTGGCTTTACTTTTTACCCTTTACCTTTTACCTTTTTTCTATGCTCAATAAGATTACCGATTCACTTCTCTCCATCATATATCCTCAAGCCTGTCAAATTTGTGAAAAATCGGTTGAAATAAGCGCGGACGGCGTAGTTTGTCGGTCGTGTTGGGAAAAGACGCAGATTTTTTCGGGCGCGGAAACGCTGTGTCATAAATGTTCGCTGTTTCTGCACGCAAATCCGACAGATTTTCAAACTTTTTGTCATAAATGCGATGAGCATTTTTACGATGCGGCGCGTGCCGTCGGGCTTTACGAAAACACGCTTTCGGCTTCAATTTTGCATCTGAAGGAAGAACCGTTTGTTTCAAAATATTTGCAAAATCTTTTCATTTCTGCTTTTGAAAAATCACCGTTTCAAGACGCAAATCTAATTGTTCCCGTGCCGCTTTCAAAACGCCGATTTCTCGAACGCGGATTCAATCAAGCCGCCGTTTTAGCACAGGTTTTAGCAAAACCTGCGAATATAAACCTCGATGAACACAGCCTCGTCCGCATCGTTCACACGCCGATTCACCGTGCCGCAATGGATAGACAAGCGCGGGAAAAAACCGTCGAAAATGCTTTCGATGTTAAACGTCCGAAATTGATTGAAGGAAAGAAAATTTTGCTCGTTGACGATGTTTTCACATCCGGCGCAACCGTTTCAAGTTGCGCGAAAGTTTTAAAACAAAAAGGCGCGGAACGAGTTTATGTGTTGACGATTGCAAGAGTTTAGAACGGGAGAAAGGGAGAAGAGGAGAAAGGGAGATTGGTTGAATAATTATCGGCTTTATCAGCGAAAATCAAGGTTTTAGAACCGAACCGCCAGCAGATATTTAACAATCTCTTCTTCTCCCTTTCCCCCATTTTCCCCTTCTAAACTACGGCGCGTCGTAATTCGGTGCGGCTAAATCGCCGTTTAAACCGAATTGTCTGATGAGCGTTCCGTTTGTGCTTTGCGAAGCATACCAAACGCCGGTTGACGGGCGGAAAACGGCGATGTCATCGCGTCCGTCGCCATCGTAATCACCGACGGTCGGAACGTCATTGTTCACGCCCCATTGCGTTGCCAAAAATCCGCTTGTGCTACGTTGCAAATACCAAATTCCGGTTGAAGGACGGAAAACTGCTTGATCGGCTCTGCCATCGCCGTCAAAATCGCCCGGTGTCGGAATGTCTTCAGCCAAACCAAAAGTTACGGCATTAAACGAATTATTGATACTGCTCAAACGATACCAAACGCCATTTGAAGGACGGTAAACCGCAACATCATATTTGCCGTCGGCATCATAATCAGCCGCAACCGGTCTGTCGCCGTTTGAGCCGAATTGAATTGCTTGAAAATTATTCGGATTTGTCGTGCGGCGAATCCACCAAGTTCCGGTCGAAGGTCGGAAAACCGCAAAATCGGCTTTTGCATCGCCGTCAAAATCGCCTTGCGCCGGAATATCGCCCGTCGCACCGAAAGGAACTACGCTAACGGTATTATTACTGCTGTTATACGCATACCAAACATTGGTTGACGGACGAAAAACGGCAATGTCCGAAATGTTGTCGCCGTCATAATCTTCCGGCACAGGTTGATCGCCGTTTGAACCGAATTGTTGAATTCTGACTGTGCTATTTGAACTGTTGAATGAATACCAAACGCCCGTTGAAGGACGAAAAACCGAAGTGTCGGTGCGAAAATCGCCGTCGAAATCGCTCGAAGCGCGGGCGCGGACGATTTTTTCAACCGTGCCGCTGGTCAACCCTGTAAAATACACTTCGCTGTCATCGTCTTCGCCGAATGATGAAAGAAGGCGCGGCGTATTGAGCAAAGCAGTTGTATTGGAAGCGTTTATGAAAATTTCGCCGGTGCAATAATCGGCATAGATATAAGTTCCGTTGACTAAAGTGTTCTGCGTTCCGCGATAAACTACGCCGCCCGTAACCGAACATCTCGCACCGGCGTTAGCATATGTGTAAATCGGTGCTGTGTAATTTGCCGGAGTGCAAAGCGTAGGGTCTAATCCGGTGCAAGAATTTCCTTCATAAACACGCCAGCCATAATTTCCGCCGAGCGTAATAATATCAACTTCTTCAACCGCATCTTGTCCGACATCGCCTAAATAAAGTTGATTTGTGCCGCCGCGGTCAAATGAAAAACGCCACGGATTTCGCATACCGATTGAGTATATTTCATCCGCGCCTGCTACGCCGACATATGGATTTGTCGGTGGATTCGTGTAAGCCGGATTCGGTGCAGGTTCTGCGGTGCTGGGCGTGATGCGGAGAACTTTGCCTAAAAGTTCGTTGATGTTTTGCGCCCGTGCGCCCGGATCGTTTGCCGAACCGCCGTCGCCCATTCCGATATAAAGATTATTGTCGGGACCGAAGGCAACCATTCCGCCGTTGTGATTTGAAAACGGTTGCGGAATGTTCAGCAAAATCACTTCACTGCTCGGATCGCCAAGCGTGTTGTTATTGATGGCTTTGAAACGCGAAACAATCGTTGCGCCGTCCGAAGAGCGTGTGTAGTTCACGAAAAAGAAACTGTTTGTCGCAAATTGCGGATGAAATGCCAAGCCTAAAAGCCCGCGTTCATTTCCCGTCGCACTGACAAGCGACGTAATATTCATAAAATCCGTTGTCGTAAATTCGCCCGGTTGAACGACTTTGATAATGCCGCGTTGCTGAACAATAAAAAGACGTTTTGTGCCGTCTTTAGAACTCGTAATTTGCACCGGCA
>CALMEH010000296.1 GCA_937863115.1 uncultured Acidobacteriota bacterium | reverse complement strand
TTTGTTTTGTCGTTGTGATTTTAGCTTTGATTGCCAATGAAGCACCGATGAACAGAATTTTGGGCAAAAAGCATTTTCACGACATCGGGAAATTGATGCTTGCGCTCGTGATGGTTTGGGCATATTTCAACTTTTCGCAGTATTTGATTATTTATTCGGGTAATTTGCCGGAAGAAACGGCTTGGTATCTGACGCGCTATAAAGGGGTTTGGGGTTGGATTGCTGTGATTTTGATTTTCTTCCATTTCGCGTTTCCGTTTCTCGTGCTGCTTAACCGCGACATCAAACGAAACGCAAAATATTTGGCAATGATGTCGGTTTTCATTCTCGTTCTGCGCCTTATTGATTATTTCTTTATGATTGGTCCGAGTCCACGGGCAATTGCCAAAGGTGCGGAATGGGCTTATCACGTTAGTTGGATGGATTTCGCAGCACCGATTGCCGTTGGCGGAATTTGGCTTTCGGCATTTTTTTGGCAAATCCAAAAACGTCCGATTGTGCCGTTCAATGATCCGTTTTTAGCGGATGCAATTGAACACGGAAAAGGACACTGATAGTCGTTAGTTGTTAGTTGTTAGTTGCAAAGAAGAAAGGTTTTTGCAACTAACGACTAACAACTAACCACGAACAAATATTATGTCAAAACACGAAAAATCATTTGTTAATTTCGACAAACCGTATGAGGAAAACACCATCGGTTTGCGCGGGATTATTATTTTCGGAGTCGGGTTGTTTCTGCTGATTGTGATTACGTTTGCCTTGATGTGGGTTTTGGAAATACAGATGGAAAAACTCGCAGTGGAAAGAGACAAGGAAGACGGCAGAAATCCAATGGCATTGAGCGAGAAAGATAATTTGCCTCCCGAACCGCGTATTCAAGGTGCGCCCGGCTTTGGTGTTGATGGTCCGAAAGGACGCATCAATCTCGAACTCCGTGAACCGCAAGCCGAATACCGCGAATTATTAAAGATTTGGGAAGATGAATTGAAGAATGGTCAGAAAAATCCGCAAACGGGAACAGTTATAACTTTACCGCTTGCTGATGCGAAAAAGAAATTTTTAGAGCAAAATTCATCGCAGAAATTAGATGAAAACGCGAAGAAAAATTTTGAAGAATCGCAAACTTATGTTTCCGGCTCAAGCGCGGGGCGAACAATGACCGATAAACGGCGGTAAGGCAAAAGTAAAAAGGCAAAAGTTAGGAAGTAATTTTTACTTATCAGATAGTTTAAGAATTATGAAAAAAAGTTCAGTCATTTCAGTAGTTTTGAAACTGAAACTTTTGATTTTGGTCAGTAGTTTGATGTTTTCATACGCGGCAGCACAAAAGACGGAGCATTATAATTCGCCGCTTTACGCACCGAAAACATATGAGCCGGGACAAGGCACGAGCAACGGGTTGCCGAAGTCTTTGCAGGAAGTCGGAATTGAGCAAAAACTCAATGAGCAGCTTCCGTTCGATGCGGTTTTCAAAAATGAAGACGGCAAAGAAGTTAAATTGAGTGAATATTTCGGTAAGGGAAAACCCGTAATTTTGGCGTTGGTGTATTTTGAATGTCCGATGCTCTGCAACGAGGTTTTGAACGGTTTAACAGGTTCGCTCAAAGGCATTTCGTTTGATGCGGGAAAAGAGTTTGATGTGGTTGCAATCAGTTTTGATGCGCGTGAAAACGATTTTCCCGAACTCGCTAAAAACAAAAAGGCGGGTTATTTGAAAAGATACGAACGCGCCGCAACTGAAAACGGCTGGCATTTTTTAACAGGAACGCAAGTCGAAATTGACAAAGTAACCAAAGCGGTCGGGTTTAATTACAAATTCGACGAAGCGACAAATCAATTTGCCCATGCCGGAGGAATTATGATGTTGACTCCCGAAGGCAAAATTTCGCGGTATTTTTATGGGATTAATTACCAACCGCGCGATTTGAAATTCGGACTAATCGAATCGTCCGAAGGCAAAATTGGTAATCCGGCAGAACAGCTTTATTTGTATTGTTTTCACTACGACCCGTCAACGGGAAATTACGGTTTAGCCGTTTTGCGCGTGATGCGTGCCGCATCAGTTTTATTACTTATTGCCATCGGTGCAATGATTTTTGGTTTTTGGCGAAGAAACAAGAAAAATGGTTAGTTGTTACTTGTTAGTTGTTAGTCGCAAATGCAGATTTAACAACGAACAACGAACAACTAACAACTAACAAAGAATATGCAAGATAATTCGTGGATTCCATTATTTCCCGAACAGGCTTCTACCTTTGCGTGGGAAGTTGATGCGCTTTATTTTTATCTGATAGCCATCAGCGTATTTTTCACCGTTGGTATTGTGGCGGCGATTGGATTTTTCGTGGTTAAATACCGCGAAAAAGAGAAATTTGCTAATGGCGCGGAGATTCATGGCTCTGTTCCTTTGGAACTTTTTTGGTCGTTTGTGCCTTTCGTGATTTCGATGACGATTTTTCTTGGCGGCGCACTCGTTTATTACAAACAATATCGTCCGCCTGAAAACACGATGGAGATTTACGTCGTCGGCAAACAATGGATGTGGAAACTCCAACATCAAACAGGACAACGTGAGATTAACGAACTCCACATTCCCGTCGGGCGCAAAATCAAGTTGACGATGACGACCGAAGATGTTCTGCACGATTTCTTCATTCCGGCTTTTCGCACCAAAGCGGACGTTGTTCCGGGTCGTTATACAACTGTTTGGTTTGAAGCGACCAAACCGGGCAAGTATCGTCTTTATTGCGCCGAATACTGCGGCTTGAACCATTCAGGAATGGGCGGTTGGGTTTATGTGATGGAACAGCGCGATTTTGATAATTGGCTGTCGGGCAATGTGTCGGGGCAAACACCGGTCGAAGCCGGACAAGATTTGTTTATGAACAAACTCGGCTGTGCTTCGTGCCACGCCGGAGGTCCGACGCAACGCGGCGCGAAACTCGAAGGAATTTACGGCAAAGACGTGAAACTTGCCAACGGGCAAACCGTCAAAGTTGATGACGAATATCTCCGTAATTCAATTTTAAATCCGGCAGGTCAAATCGTCGAAGGTTATCAGCCGATTATGCCGACTTTCAAAGGACAAGTAACGGAAGAGCAACTCGTCCAAATTGTTGCTTACATTAAATCTTTGAGCGGGGTAACGGGAACGACTTCGACAACAAGTAGTTCCTCGTCCAATTCAATGACAAATTCGCCGACAACTCCAACAAATACGGCAAGCAATTCAAACGCAACAAGCAACGCGGCGGTGAATACGAACAGAGGTGTTAATAAATAGTTATGCAAAACGTAGATGCAATAAATGCGGGAAATTTTGAAGAACCGAAAACAAATTATTTGAATAACGGTTTTACGCTGAAATCTTGGCTTTTGACGAAAGACCATAAACGCATTGCGATTATGTATCTTTTGACGGTTTCCGCTTTTTTCCTGATGGGTGGCGTGTATGCTTCGTTGATTCGTCTGGAGCTGCTGACACCGCAGAGCGACCTTTTGGAATCGGGAACGTATAACCGGGTTTTTACGCAACATGGCGTGATTATGGTTTTCCTATTCTTAATTCCGGCAATTCCGGCAATTTTGGGGAATTTTTTGCTTCCGTTAATGATTGGTGCAAAAGATTTGGCTTTGCCGCGTATCAATCTGCTGAGTCTTTACATTTATTGGGTGGGCGGAATACTCGTGCTTTTTGCGATGATGCAGGGCGGAGTTGATACGGGTTGGACGTTTTACACGCCTTATTCGACGACCTTTTCAAACAGCTATGTAATGCTCACCGGACTTGGAATTTTTATCAACGGATTTTCTTCGATTCTGACCGGATTAAATTTTATTGTAACGATTCATACGATGCGTGCGCCCGGAATGACTTGGTTCAGAATGCCGCTTTTCGTATGGGCGCATTATGCGACATCGCTCGTAATGCTTTTAGGAACGCCTGTTATCGCAATTACGATTTTGCTTCTGGCAATTGAAAGAGTTGCAAAAATCGGGATTTTCGATCCGGCAATTGGCGGCGATCCGATCTTGTTCCAACATTTGTTCTGGTTTTATTCGCATCCGGCGGTTTATATTATGATTCTGCCGGGAATGGGCGTGATTTCGGAATTGATCTCCAATTTCTCGCGCAAAAAGATTTTCGGTTACGAATTTATCGCCTTTTCTTCAATCGCTATCGCTGTTTTCGGCTTTCTCGTTTGGGGACATCATATGTTCGTTTCGGGGCAATCAATCTATGCCGGACTTGTATTTTCATTTCTGACGATGGTTGTTGCCGTGCCTTCGGCGATTAAAGTTTTTAACTGGTCGGCGACATTGTATAAAGGTCAAATTTCTTACGAAACACCGATGCTTTATGCTTTGTTTTTTATCGGATTGTTTCTCATCGGTGGTTTGACAGGATTGTTTTTAGGTTCAATAGGTTTGACAGTTCATTTGACCGACACTTATTTTATCGTCGCACACTTCCATTACGTTATGGTTGGCGGACAAGTATTGGCTTATATGGGCGGTTTGCATTATTGGTGGTCAAAGATGACGGGCAAAATGTATTCCGAATTTTGGGGCAAAATCTCGGCAATGCTTGTTTTTGTCGGATTCAATTTGACGTTTTTTCCGCAATTTATTTTAGGTTATATGGGAATGCCGCGCCGATATGCGTCCTATCCGCCGGAGTTGCAGGTTTTGAATATTTTCTCGACGGCAGGTGCATCAATCTTAGGAATCGGACTTATTTTGCCGGTAATTTATCTGACATATTCAATCTTTTTCGGCGAAAAAGCATCGGCAAATCCGTATATGCACCCCGGACTCGAATGGCGCACGTCTTCGCCGCCGCCGACCGAGAATTTCGAAGAAATGCCAATTGTTACTTGGGAAGCCTACGAATTCGGCGAAGAGAATGGCTTGGATATTGAAGAAGCAAAGAGAAGGGAATTAGCTAAAGTTTAGTCATTTGCAATTTGCAATTTGCGATTGCTTTCGGCTTGAAGTTTTTAATTAAAACGAAAGCCTCTGCAATCAAACAAATTGCAAATCGCAAATCGCAAATAAAATTATGTCAACACACGACCATTATCATCCGCCCGGTCTTCAGCATCAGTTTGAAGATATGAAGCAACAGGAAGAATCCGTTTCAATCGGGATGTGGATGTTTCTTGTGCAGGAAATAATGTTTTTCGGCGGAATGTTCACGGTTTATCTTGTTTTTCGTTCGAGATACCCGATGGCGTTTGCCGCCGGCAGTAATCACCTCGACGCTTTTTGGGGCGGTTTGAATACGCTTGTGCTGATTGTCAGTAGTTTGACAATGGCTTTGACGGTTTATTACGCGCAGAAAGGCAACCGCAATATGCAGGTGATTTTGATTATCCTGACAATGTTTTTCGGTTCTGTATTTTTAGGCGTAAAAGCAATCGAATACACCGACAAATATAATCACGGACTAATTCCTTTTTCAAATTGGAATAAGAAAACTCCGGCAGAAGGCGAGAAAAAAACGGAGCATTCCGGCATTGTTCTTCCTTTTGAGACTAAGGCGGAAGCGGCGGAAGGCAAAAACGAAGCGCATCCGTATCACAATCCGACCGGCACGTTTCAATGGGATGACAAAGAAGGTGAAAAAATCATTACCGAAGCTCAACAGAAAGGTTATCTAACCAACGCAGAAAAAATTGGTTATTTTACAAACGGTGAATTAGACAAAGAAAAAATTCGCGGAAAAGTTCAAATTTTTTATTGGATTTATTTTGTAATGACCGGACTCCACGGGTTGCATATGATAATCGGTCTGGGCATTATGGCGTGGCTTTTGTGGAAAGCTTGGCTTGGAACTTATTCGGCGGAATATTATTCGCCCGTCGAAATGTCCGGTCTTTATTGGCACTTTGTTGATATTGTTTGGATTTTCCTTTTCCCGCTCCTTTATCTGTTAGGACGGCACTTTTTGGCAGGAGGACATTAATTGTGGCAGAACATAAAGAAGATCACGAAGAACACGGCGAACACGCACACATCGGAATTCCGGGCTATTTGGTAGTTTTCGGCATTTTGGTTGTCGGCACGATTGTAACTTACGCGGTTGCTCTGCTCGATTTGGACAGCAAACTTTTCCCCGGTGCAAACACTCTTGTTGCATTGCTTATCGCCTTTTTCAAAATGACGTGCGTTGTGCTTTATTTTATGCACGTTCGTTGGCAATCGAAATTGATTTGGCTGACTGCGCTTGCCGGATTTTTCTGGATGGCGATAATGTTTGCTTTTACGATGCAAGATTATTTAACGCGAGGTTCGGGAACTTTTACAAACTGATTTGCGTTTTTATTCATAAGACACACGCGGCGGGACAGGCAAAAAGTCTTTCCAGCCGCGTCTTTTACTTGTTTGGAGAAACCTTTTCGGCTTATTATTATTTTGAGTTTGGAAACGAATTTTAAGATTTGAACTTATTGTGAGAGTATTTTCAAGACAACAACTGCCAACTTCCAAACATCAGAAACCACAGATGTTAAAGACATTCCCCTTTTTAAAAGTATCTATTTTAATAATTTTTGCCGCTGTTTTATTAGGCGGTTGTATTAGTCCGAAAACAAAAAACAAAAGCGCGACATTGCTGAAAACCGTTGACGCACCGCAATCACAGCTTATTGGTGAAATAAATCGTTTTGCCAAAGTTGCTTCGATGCGGGCGAAAATTGATTTGAAGTTTGAAGATAATTCGTTTGCCGAATTAGGTGTTGCTGAGAAATATAAAACCGCGCCCGGCGAACTTGTCGTTCAGCGTCCGGCGAATATTTTTCTGAAAGTTCAAATTCCGTTCATCAATTCCGACATCGTGCAGATGACTTCAAACGGTGAAAAGTTTCGCGTAGCTGTTTTAGAAGATGGTTCCGGCGGAAAATACCGAACATTTGTTATTGGAACAAATGATGCGGATTATTCGCTTTTGCAAAAAGAAGTTCAAAACACAGATTTAAACGGTAACGGCAAAGAAATCAAGCAGAATGTAAATGCTTTTTCAAACTTACGTCCGCAACATTTTACCGATGCGGTGCTTGTTCGTCCGATTGATACGGAGAAGTATTCTTATCTGCAAAGCACGATTTTGCAGGAAGAGGTTGATTTTGAAAAAAAGAAAAACGAGCCTTTATATTGGGTTTTGCGCGGTTATTATCTCTTGGATGAATTTCGCAAAAACGAAGACGGAAGTTTGAAACTTATGCGCCGTTTTTGGTTCGACCGAGTGGGCAGTATTCGACTTGCGCGTCAGCAGATTCTTGACGCGAAAGGCGAGATTGAATCGGACATCGTTTATGGACAAGAAGGAAATTTGACCGAAACGGACAATTATAACAATTTACCTTTGCAGATTATTCTTACGCGCCCGAAGGAAAAATACAAGGTGAAAATTACATATTTATCGCCTTCGAGTGTTTCAATCGGCAAAACTTATCCGGTTAAAGCGTTTGAACTCGAAAATACCTGGAATTTGCCCGAAGTTGATTTGGACAAAAAACTTGAAGAAATAAAAAATCGCACCACGACAACGCAAAACACGCCGACTCCGACGACAAATGGGAACACGCGGAGTCAATGAAAAGTAAAAAGTAAAAAGTAAAAAGTAAAAAATTAGTTGCGTAGAATTGAAAAAAGTCGCGTGAATGCGGCTTTTTTACTTTTTACTTTTTACTTTTTACTTTAGAATAAGGTTTTTGATGAAAACGATTCTACAGACAGAAAATTTAACGAAAACTTATAAAATCGGCAAGATGGAAGTTCCGGCATTGCGCGGCGTTTCGCTTGCGATTGATGAAGGCGAATTCGTAGCGATAATGGGACCTTCGGGTTGCGGGAAATCAACGCTTTTACATCTTCTCGGCGGATTGCTTTCGCCGACAGACGGCAAGATAATTATTGACGACGAAGATTTATCAAAAGTTACGGACGCGCAGAGAACCGACATTCGCCGCCGAAAAATCGGGTTTGTTTTCCAAAGATTTAATCTTTTCCCGACGCTTTCGGCAGAAGGAAATTTGAAACTTGCGGAAAAAATTCATTCCGGCAACGGTAATAAATCGAGTGAAAGCCGCCACGCGGTTTTGAAATTGCTGAAACTCGAAAACAAAATGCACCATAAACCGCTCGAACTTTCGGGTGGCGAACAGCAAAGAGTTGCGCTGGCACGAGCAATCGTCAACAATCCGGCGATAATCTTGGCGGACGAACCGACGGGAAATCTCGACACTGAAAACTCGCGTATTGTTTTGGATATGTTTGCCGAATTAAACAAAAAATTCAATCAAACGATTATAATGATTACGCACAACCCCGAAGCCGCCGCAGGTTGCAATCGCATAATTCGGATGCGGGATGGAGTTGTAATAAAGGATGAAGGATGAAGGATGAAGGATGAATTTAAGAACATTCATCCTTCATCCTTCATCCTTCATCCTTCATCCTTTTATGAAAGACATCATACTTTGGAAATACGAACGCGCCAGTTGGCAGTGGGATATGCTGTGCGTTTTGATAATGTGTTTTATTTTTTTAACGCCGAATTCGTGGTTTGAAAAGCGCGAAGCAACCCAAACGCCGCGCTCTGCCGTCAAAACAGAAGGCATTTCACCGAAAAACAATGAATCGAAAAACGGAACTTTAGAAGCGCAAAAGCGTGAACAACCGCAGGCGCGGAACTTAGCTTCAAATTGACATCCGCCGCCGTTTTCGGTTAAATTTATTCATTTTAGAAAA
>CALMEH010000295.1 GCA_937863115.1 uncultured Acidobacteriota bacterium | reverse complement strand
TGGAAAGTTCCGCCAACGAGAATTTTTCCGTCCGATTGCAAGACGATTTTTTTCGTTGAAGCGTTAAAACCCGCGCCGAGATTGTTGTTAAAAGTCGTGTCGAGCGAACCGTCCGTATTAATCCGCGCAAAACGTCCGACCGGAGTGCCGTTATATGCAAACATGTTAAAGCTGGCGATGAGAATTTTGCCGTCCGGCTGGACGACAATATCGTCAACTATTCCGCTCGGTCCCGTCGGACCAACGCCGATAAAAGTCGTATCGAGCGAACCGTCTGGATGAAGCCGTGCGAGTCTTCCTCTGAGGTCAGACGGACTGGTTGTTCCGAAAGTCGAGAAATCTCCGCCGACTAAAATTTTTCCGTCTGTTTGCACCGCAACGGCAGAAACGCCGCCGTTACAACCGACAGTTTGACCGCCGGTATTAGCACCTCTGCCGATATTGAAAGTCGTGTCGAGTGAACCGTCCGTATTGAGCCGCGCCAAGCAATTATAAGAACGCCCGCCCACAACCGTGAAATTTCCGCCGATGATAATTTTGCCGTCCGTCTGCACCGCGGCATCAAAAACAGCCCCACCGCGCCACACGACTCCGGCGTTGAAAAATGTATCCAAATCGCCGTCCGCCGCAAAGCAAAAACTGCCTGTCGCCAAGATTAAAATTAAACTGAAAACCGTCTGTCGAACTATTCGTAACTTTTTCATTTTGCCAAATCCCCTTACAAATAAAATTTTGTAGGCTAATTCTGGCTTGACTTGATTTCAAAAGTCCTCAAAAATAAATCAAAAGTTCTCAAATATTTCTCAAAAGATATGATTGAGCTAACTGAATCAAGGATTTATGAGTTTGGAGAATTCCGGCTTGATGAGAAAAGTCATTGTCTTTTCCGCTGCGAAACGGGCGAACTTGTGCCGTTGACATCGAAAGCCGTCGAACTTTTGCTTTTTTTGGTTAAAAATACCGGACGAGTTTTGATAAAAGATGAAATTCTCGAAGCGGTTTGGGAAAATTCGTTTGTCGAAGAAGCGAATCTTTCACAGACAATTTTTGTGCTGAGAAAAACGCTCGGCGAAAATGCAAAAAAGCCGCGTTTTATTCTGACAATTCCGAATCGCGGCTATCAATTTATTGCCGAAGTCAGAGAATTTCACGCCGAAGATAAGATTCTTGAAGAAAGTTTTTTGTCGGACGATTCTAAAATTCAAAGTTCAAGATTCAAGATTCAAGATTCAAATCCAAAATCTAAAATCCAAATTCCAAAATTGATTTGGTTTGCCGTGCCGATGATTTTGCTGATTGTAGTTGGAATTTATTGGTTTTTAACGAAACCAAAACCGCCGCCGACAGCTATCAATGAGATAAAAACAATTGCCATTCTGCCTTTTACGAACATTGGCGGAAAAACAGATGAAGAATATCTCGGACAAGGGCTTTCAGAAGTTTTGATTTCAAAATTGAGCAATGTCAAAACAATCATCGTGCGTCCGAATCGCGCCGTGCAGAAATATTCCGATGCTTCGCCCGACCCGAAAAAAATCGGCAACGAATTGGATGTCGAAGCCATTCTCGTCGGGCGTGTGCAAAAAATTGACGAAAACATTCGCGTTACGGTTCAACTCGTTCGCACGTCGGATGGAGCGACGCTCTGGGCGGAGACATTTGACGATAAATTTACGAATATTTTCGCCGTTCAAGATTCGATTTCCGCACGAGTTACCGAATCGCTTGCCATCAAACTCGGACAAGACGAACGCCGCCAACTTGCCAAAAATTACACGACAAACACCGAAGCATTTCAATTTTATTTACATGGGCTTTATCTCTGGAACAAGCGCACTCCCGAAACTTTGCTCAATGCCATCAAAGAATTCGAGAAGGCGAAAGAGCTTGACCCGAACTACGCGCCGGCTTATGTCGGTTTGGCAAATTCCTACGTCGTGCTTTCAAATTACGGCGCGATGACACCGCACGAAGCCTTTCCGAAAGCCAAAGAATACATCAAAAAAGCTCTGGAAATTGACGACCAAATGGCGGAAGCGCACGCCGCGCTTGCCGACATACAGGTTTATTACGATTGGGATTGGGCGGGCGCGGAAGCGTCTTTCAAACGTGCCCTCGAACTAAATCCGAATTACGCCACGGCGCATCAATGGTATGCCGAATTTCTTTTTGATATGGCGCGGTTCGATGAATCGTTTTCCGAATATAACCGCGCACTTGAAATCGAGCCGCGTTCATTGGTTATTCTGACTTCGCACGCCAGCCGCTATTTTTTTCTGCGGCAATATGACAAAGTTATCGAACTGACTAAAAAAAATCACGAAATTGACTCGAATTACGGTTACAGCTATGTTCATCTCGCGTGGGCATATGAAAAGAAAGGAATGGACAAAGAAGCGGTTGAGGCTTTTATCAAAGCGATGGAGCTTTTTAATGAACCGGCTGACTGCATCGAAGAAGTCCGCGAAGCGTTTAATAAAGGCGGTCTCAGAAACTTCTGGCAAAAACGTGTCGAACAACTTGAAACACGCCCGCATCTGAAAAATTTTCCGCCTAATGGAATCGCTTCTGTCTATGTCCGTCTGGGCGACAAGGAAAAAGCTCTCGAATGGTTGGAAAAAGGTTTTCAAAAACGCGACCCGTGGATGGTTGGGCTGAAAGTCGCCATTCATTTCGACGGGCTGAAAGACGACCCGCGTTATCAAAATTTATTGCGCCGAATCGGATTTTAGAATTTTGCGTTTTACTGCTAAAAGTCGTGCCGGATTGTTTGGCTAAATTATTTATCTTTACCAGCGGCGTGTTGCCGATAAGACTTAAAATATTGTCGTAACATTTCATTCTTTCTCCAATGTGAATTGTGAGACGTTTTTAATTTTAGCGTGAGTTTCGGAAAAGTTTAAGAGGAAAAAGGTGAAAAAGTGAAAAAGTCGGCTGATTTTGATTCAATACGCTTTTTCACTTCTTCACTTTATTACTTTTTTCTCTTAATTCAAGGTAGGGAAATAAAATCCAAATTGGCGATGTTATCATTTACCTGAACAACTTGTGGAGCAAACGAGAAGCGTTTTGAGGTAACACTGATAATGTAAGTTTCACCCGCTTCGATGTCTTCAAAGCGGTAATAGCCGAATGAACCTGTTCGGGCAGTTCTGACATTGCCGTTTGAATCGGTCAGATAAACAAAACAGTTTGATACGCCTCTGCCGTCGGCGGCGGAAACCCGTCCGCCAACCGAAACTAAAGCGGCTGTCGGCGGGGCATTAAATTCAATCGCGCCGATGTCAACCCGCAAAACCGCCGCAAGAGTCCCGCCGTCAAAAATTCTCTGCGCTCCGCGGTGGGCTGTAACTAACGGCGGACTGTCAAACGGATTGACGGCGTTAGCATCAACCCCGCGGTCAATCGCCAAACTTCCTGTCATCGGCAGATGAACCCGCGTCGTGCCGGTCGGCGCAAACGCAAGTGCCGCCAACATCGGATTAATCACGCCGCCGCCCGTGCCGACGTAATCATTATTGGCGTTGGGCGCTCCGGTCGTGCCGAAAGTGGCGGTGTTGGCATTGGTGTTCTCGCCGATAAGATTGCCGCCCGCGCTGGTGATTGATCCGCTGTCAACCCGAATGTCTATTCCGCCGGGAGCCGTCGAAGTGTTTCCGGCAACGATACTGTTGCCAATGTTAAGCGTGCCGAAAACACGGATTCCGCCGCCGCCCTGTGTGCCGGGGACCGGCGTTCCCGCCACCCGGTTGTTGGTTACGGTGGTGTTGCGAACGGTGCCGGTTGAGTTGTTTATAATAGCAATACCGCCGCCGATTAAACCTCTGGCAGTGTTGTCCGAAAAAGTCGAGTTGGCGACGAACAGCGTTCCGGAAGCTATGAGAATACCACCGCCGTTCCACGCGGAGTTGCCCGAAAAAGTCGAATTTGTAACGCGGAGAACCAAGCTGATAGCATGAACGCCGCCGCCGTTGCTGGTGGCTACATTGGTTGTGGCTTGATTGTTCTGCACTGTTACGGCATCCAGCACAAGCGTTCCGCCGTTTGCGATAATTCCGCCGCCGTGTCCGGTGGTTCTGCCGCCGCTCAAAGTTACGCCGATTAT
>CALMEH010000294.1 GCA_937863115.1 uncultured Acidobacteriota bacterium | reverse complement strand
TTTTCGACTTCAAAATACTTTTCATTTTCAAGCCGGAAAATCTTCAAACTTTCGCCATTAAAAAGCCAAAATTCGGGAACTCGGAGCGATGAATAGATTGAAAATTTATCAAGCGAATCGTGGTGAATATCAACTTCGACAACAACATCCGGCGGCACATCACGAGAAAAATCAATCGAAGATTTTCTTGCCACGACATCTGCATTTTGAATATAAAAACTACAATCCGGCTCAGAACCGCGTTTTCCGCCAAAAGATTTCATTGTTGTCGAACCGAACGAAAGAATCTTTATGCGCTTTCGCATACTCACGTTATCAATCATTCGCTCAATGAGTCGCACATATTTTTCGTGCCTTGCCGAAAGTGTCATAATTTTCAAATGTTCGCCATCAAATTGAACGCGCACGCCGCCGTTTTCGCCGATTTCTTCGATAATTTCTTCATAATCTTCAAAAGTTTGTCCGCGCAAAATAATTTCGCTTCCTGCGGGAAGTTTGGAAACTATTTCGTAATAATTTGTCACTGTTGCCGTAATCATTTTTTTACTTTTTACTTTTTACTTTAAGCCTTGCGCTCTGCTAAATAATCGGTCAACTGAATCAAACAACTTCGCGCCTCGGACGGCAAAAAATTGTCAACCAAGATTCGTTTGGCTTCTTCGACAGTTTGATTTAATTGACGTTGGGCGGAAGAATTGCCTTGTTCGATGGCGAAAGTTTTTTGATTTTCACCGAAAATTTCGCCGTCTTCTTCCAAATCGATCAGATCATCGGAAAGTTGATAAGCGTCGCCAAGAAGTTCGGCAAACCGCGAAAGTGTTACCAAATCGAGATGACTTGCGCCCGCCAAAATTGCACCAACGCGCAAACTCAAACGCATCAACGCCGAAGTTTTTAAATTTCTAACCGATTCGGATTCAAAATTCGCGCTGTCGCCCACGCCTTTTGCCAAAGCCAAATCAACCGATTGTCCGCCGAGCATTCCCGACGCGCCGATACATTCGACGAGTTCGGCGTGTGCTTGCATCGCGCGTTCGGGCATTGAAACGTGATTTACAAAAACCAAACCGTAAGACGCATTCAAAAACCCGATTGCCACCAAAACTGCCAAACCTTCGCCGAATTTTTCGTGCAGAGATGTTTTTCCGCGCCGTTCGGAAGCGTTGTCCATACACGGCAAATCATCAAAAATCAGCGAAGATGTATGAATAAATTCGCCCGCCACCGCCGCCGGCAAAACCGTTTCCGCCTTCGCGCCAAAAAGTTCCGCGCCAAGCAAAGTCAAAACCGGACGCAGACGTTTTCCGCCCGAAAACAAAGCATATTCAACGGCTTCGTTAAATTGCGTCTCGATTTTCGACGGCGCAAGCGGCAAAAATTCGCGCAAAGATTTCTCTATCTGCGAACGATGTTTTTCGACATATTGCCACAATTCGGCAAAGTTTTCCGTGTGTTTTTCCATTAACAGCCCATTGTCCCGAAAGCGGCAACTTCTTTTACCAATTTTCCTTTATCGGCTTCAGATGAGAGAAAAAGACCTGATGAAAAACCGCCTTTTTCGTAACCGTAGAAATCCATATACAAATCAAGTTTGCCGTCGCGGTCTAAATCTCCAACCCACAATAAATTGCCAACATAATCGCCCGCTTCCGAATAAAGAATGTGGTAAATAATTTGACTCTCGTTTCCTGTTTCCAAAACCAAAGCTAAAATCTTTCTTTTTGATTTAGTTAAACCTTCCTTAACACGAAAAGTATATTCCCTGTCGCCGAGTTGAAACTTCTGAACAAATCCTTGATTCAACGAAAGAAGTTCAACATTAGGGCGTTCTGCTTCTTCATAAGAATGGCGATTGAATAATGTTTCTACTTTTCCTTCTCTCAAAGATTTTGCATTTTTTAGCAAAATCTTCGGCTCTGTTTTATTGTTGACCTTAATCGTTACATCCCAACCATAATTCTCTCTGCTTTCAGAACGCACTTTAACCTTCGTTTGCTTTAACTTAAATTTGCCATTCTCTTCAAAAAGTCCAAGCCAAGTTTCGCCGGATTTCGCAATTACTTCTTCTTTTCGATAGCTGTTTCCATATTCAAAAACATCAATCAGTTTTACATTGAATTTAGTCTCAACAATTTCTTCAAAATCCGGCACATCAAAAATTTCAGGCTTGAATGGCGGCTCAATTTTTGTTTCTGAAACTTTTTGAACATTTGTATTATCAGGTTTAATCCAAACGTCTTCATTGTTGAAACCGCGCAATTTTAGCTTTTCTATACTTGAATTGGAATTTAGAAACTTCGGCAATTCCGGTTTTGGCTCAAGCACAAATTTAAATATCAAGCCGAAAAAATTCCCGATTATGAATGTTAGAAAAAAAATCCCAAGTGTTTTCAGTATTATCATATTTTTTCTCCATCTTAAGCTGATTTTTCTTGTGTCAAAGTTTCGTTATAAAATTCTCTTGCACGTTCCGCTATTTCGCTTGAAACCGTAACGCGAAACGGATGTTTGGCGATGAAACTTTGTAATTTAACGACTTTTGCGCCTAGGATTTCTAAATTTTCAGCGATTTGCGTGTCGGAAAATTCTTCAACTCCGAATTTTTCAGCCGCGCGTTTGAATGCGCCGCGCAATCTGTCCAAAGCTAATTCTCTTTCCGCCAAAACCTTTTTGCGCGATTGAAATTCGCCCAAAGCGTAGAGCAAAACGCTTTCGATTTGGGCGTTTTCTGTTTCGATTTCAAAAAGTTTCGGTTGAGTTGTCATCAAAACGAATTTTAGCACAATTTTTTGATGTGAAAGAGATTTTTTTCAACGCAAAGGCACAAAGTTGCAAAGACGCAAAGTTTTTTATTATTTTATCTTTACGCCTTTGCGTCTTTGCGCCTTTGCGTTAAAATTTTCTTCAAATGGCGAAAGAAAAATATCGAATTGGTCTTGGCGTTTCGGGCGGAATTGCGGCGTATAAAGCGATTGAAGTTTTGCGGCTTTTGCAAAAGGCTGATTGCGAAGTTCGTGTCGCAATGACGCGCCACGCAACCGAATTTATTCAACCTTTGACGTTTCGCGCTTTGACAGAAAATTATGTTTTGGTTGACGATTATGACGAAAAAAATCCCGATCCGATTGCTCATATCAATTTTTCGCAAAATATTGATTTGCTTCTGATTGTTCCCGCAACCGCAAATATTTTGGCGAAATTTGCCAATGGAATCGCGGACGATTTTTTGAGTTCGACATATTTAGCTTCAAATGCGCCCGTAATCGTTGCGCCCGCGATGAATGTTACGATGTGGAATCACGCCGCAACGCAGAGAAATATCGAGAAATTAAAAGCCGCCGGCGTTCATTTTGTTGAGCCGATTGCAGGCGAACTAGCTTGCAAAACTGTCGGAACGGGCAAGTTAGAAGATGTTGAGAATATTGCGGCGCAAGCCTTAAAACTTCTTAATTCAAGATTTAATATTCAAAATTCAAGATTGGATTCTGCAAATCTGAAATCTGAAATCTTAAATCCTAAATCGCAAGATTTGACTAACGAGAAAATCTTGATAACCGTCGGCGGAACGCGCGAAGCGATTGATCCTGTGCGGTTTATTTCAAATCATTCGTCGGGGAAAATGGGTTTTGCGGTGGCAGATGCGGCGGCAAAACGCGGTGCGAAAGTTACAGTCGTTTGCGGTGCGGTTTCGGCTTCTGCGCCGGAAAATGTCGAAATTATTAAAGCGATTTCCGCCGAAGAAATGTTTCAAGCCGTAATGAAAAATCTGTTTGACGCAACAGTTTTTATCGGCGCGGCGGCGGTTGCCGATTATCGCCCGAAAAATGTTGCTGATGCGAAAATCAAGAAAACTAATCAAGATACGCTGATTTTGGAACTCGAAAAAACGAAAGATATTTTGGCAAATGTTTCGGCAAATCGGCACGAAAATCTATTGGTTATCGGCTTTGCGGCGGAAACGAACGATGTCAAAACTTATGCGAAATCAAAACTCGAACGCAAAAATCTCGATATGATCGTCGCCAACGATGTCAGTCAAAAAAATATCGGTTTCGGTTCGGACGATAATGTCGCAACGATTATTTCGCGCAACTCTGAAATCGAATTACCGCAGATGTCGAAGCAAGAATTGGCTGACAAAATCTTGGATGAAGTGTTAAAATTACGAAATAGATGAATCAAGAATTTTCCTCATTATTATCCGATGTAAAAGAACAAATCTTGTATTTGCAGGAACTCGGCGTGGAAAATTTGAGCGTTGATTTACCAGAAATTGATAGTTCAAAGTTTAAAGTTCAAAGTTCAGAGTCTGAAATTCCGCGTGAGAGATTGGAAAAATTTATTCCGACCGATGAAATTTTGCAAATGATTTCGATAGAAAAACCGAAAGTTGCTGAAGCACCAAATCAATCGCGCAAAAGTCTTTTAGAATCAACAAAATTATCGCGTCTGCCGAGTTTGGGAAATCGTCCGCCGAGTTTTCCGAGCAACCTATCAAACCAACCGAGAGAAGAAATGCCACAGAAAAAAGTTACCGAAAATTTGAACGAATCGCTGTTTGGCGATATTAAAGCAAATTTGCCCGATTCGGGTGAAACGATCGAAGATATTCGCGCCGAAATCGGCGATTGCAAACGCTGTCAACTTTGCGAAGGTCGCACGAAAATTGTCCACAGCACCGGCAATCGGCAAGCTGATCTGATGATCATCGGCGAAGCTCCGGGCGCTGACGAAGACCAAAAAGGCGAGCCGTTTGTCGGACGTGCCGGACAGCTTTTGACAAAAATCATTGAAGGAATTCAACTTAAACGCGAAGACGTTTTTATCGGAAATATTAATCGTTGCCGTCCGCCGCAAAATCGTGCACCTTTGCCGAACGAAACTGCCGCTTGCAAACCGTTTTTACTGCGTGAAATTGCGGTCGTCAAACCTAAAGTTATCATCGTGTTAGGCAATACGGCGATGAAAAATCTGCTCGATACGAAAGAAGGAATTACAAAATTGCGCGGAATTTTCCAAGATTATTACGGAGTAAAAGTTATGCCAACGTTTCATCCGGCGTATCTTTTGCGCGACCCGTCGAAAAAACGCGAAGTATGGGAAGATATGAAGAAAATACGCGATTATTTGAATGGACTAAAGTAATTTCACCACATTAGGAACATAGAAAACATATTTTTTCTTTCTATTTTCATATGTGGTTAATAAATATGCAAAACTCCCTGTTTGATGAAATTACGTCTGAATCAAGTGAAACGGTTGATGAAATAAATCAAGAATTGCTCGAAAAAGGCAAACTGATTTTTCCCGAAAGATTTTTTATTTTCGGAACTGGCAAAACTGATGCGAAAGTTTTAATCGTCGGCGAATCACCCGGACTTCTTGATGCAGATTCGGAAAAGCCTTTTATGGGTCCGGTCGGCAATTTGTTGGTGAAGATTTTAGCGGCAATCGGACTCAAACGCGAAGAAGTTTATCTGACGAATGTTGTAAAATTTATTTCTGCCGGAGACGAATTAACGCCCGAAATTTTGAAATTTTTTACGCCGTTTTTAGTGCGCGAGATTTTGGCGATAAAGCCGAAAATTATTATTTCGCTCGGAAATACGCCGACAAAAGCGTTATTAAACACGAAAAAGTCAATTACACAAATTCGCGGTGAATTTTATGATTTTCACGGCATAAAATTAATCCCGACGTTTAATCCGGCATATCTTTTGCGCGATCCGACCAAGAAACGTGAAGTTTGGGAAGATATGAAAAAAGTGCGCGATTTTTTGAATGAAACCTGAAATACTTTCAACTAAAACAATTTATAAAGGCAGAGTTTTCGATTTGGAAAATTCCCTTGTCCGCGAAGGCGCAATCGAATACACACGCGAAATCATCAAACATCACGGAAGCGCGGTGATTGTTCCTGTTTTTGAAGATTTGACTGTCGCACTCGTGCGGCAATATCGCCACGCGGCGGAAAGTTTTTTGTTGGAAATTCCAGCCGGAACTTTGGAAAAAGATGAATCTCCCGAAGCGGGTGCGTTGCGCGAAGTCGAAGAAGAAATCGGTTTTCGTGCCGGAAAAATCGAGAAATTAACGGAATTTTATGTTTCACCCGGTTTTTTGACTGAGAAAATGTTTGTTTTTTTAGCAACGAATTTAACCGAAACAGCGCAAAATTTAGACGAAGACGAAGTTATCTCAATTGAAAGATTTTCGTTCCCCGAACTTTACGAAAAAATCCGTAACGGCGAGATTCAAGATGCCAAATCAATGGTCGGTTTAATGCTCGCGGGTGCAAAATTCGGATTTCCGTTGTAAATACCAAACACGGCTTGACCTTAAAAACTTAATTCGTTATCCTATCAGTTCGCTCTTTTTGCGAAAATTTTTATATTTTAAGGTTATTATGACTACATATTTTCCAAGCGGAAAAGGTTTGGCGGAAAACCGTAAATGGTTTGTCGTTGACGCGAATGGTAAAACGGTCGGACGTTTGGCGACGGAAGTTGCACGGATTTTGTCCGGCAAAAACAGTCCGAATTGGACACCGTTTCTTGATATGGGCGATCACGTCATTGTGATAAATGCTCGTCTTGCGGTTTTCAAAGGTTCTAAAAACGACCAAAAAGTTTATCGCTATCATACGCTCTATCCGGGCGGTTTGCGGGAAACTAGCGTTAAAGATATGCAAGCCACAAAACCCGAACGCGTTATTGAATTAGCAGTAAAAGGAATGCTTCCGAAAACCAAGCTCGGTAAAGCAATGGCAAAAAAATTGAAAGTTTATGCCGATGGCGACCATCGCCACACAGCGCAAAAACCCGAAATCATAGAAATTGAAACAAAATAGGTAATAAGTGATAGGTAATTTAAGTAATTAGTTTTTTTACCAATTACTCATTACCAACAACCAATATTATGGCAGATATTCAGTATTACGGAACAGGTCGCAGAAAAACATCGACAGCACGGGTTTATCTTCGTCCGGGTAACGGAAATTTTACGGTAAATCGTCGCGGATTCGAAAATTATTTTCCGAATGAAGCGTTGCGAATGATTATTTTTCAGCCGCTTCGTCTGACCGACACGACTAAGAAATTCGATATTTTAGTAAATGTTGTCGGCGGCGGAACTGCCGGACAAGCCGGCGCAGTTCGCCACGGAATTACCCGCGCATTGCTCGAATACAATGTAGATTTGCGCTCGGTTCTGAAAAAAGCCGGACTCATTACACGCGATCCGCGCCAGAAAGAACGAAAAAAATACGGACAAAAAGGAGCGCGTGCGCGTTTCCAATTCTCGAAGAGATAATTTTTTTCGGATTTTGGTCATTGGGTTTCGGCTTTTGCTAAAACCAATGACCAAAATCCAAAGACCATCGCTGAAATCTATTGGTTTATCAAACAATTTCAGCGAATACAAAAACCAATAAGTTAAGGAGATTTTAAATTTTGGCAACAGTAACAATGAAAGAACTTCTCGAAGCAGGAGTTCACTTTGGACACCAAGTTCGCCGTTGGAATCCGAAAATGAAAGAATACATTTTCGGTGAACGCAACGGCATTTATATTATTGATCTGCAAAAAACGCAGAAACTTTTCCGCGATGCGCTGAACTACGTTCAGGAAGCCGTAACGGAAAAACCGAATATGAAGGTTTTGTTCGTCGGCACGAAGCGGCAAGCGCAAGATGCGATTAAAGAAGAAGCCGAACGCTGCGGTCAATATTACATCAACAATCGCTGGCTCGGCGGATTGATGACGAATTTTCAAACCGTTCAACAATCGGTTAAGAAAATGAAAGAAATCGAAGCGATGAAGGAAGACGGTCGCTTTGAAATGTTGACAAAAAAAGAACGGCTCGGACTCGACAAACAACACGAAGGTTTAATGAAAAACCTTGCGGGCATTAGAGATATGACGAAATTGCCTGATATGTTGTTTATTATTGACGTTCGCAAAGAAGATATTGCCGTCGCTGAAGCAAATCGTTTGAATAT
>CALMEH010000293.1 GCA_937863115.1 uncultured Acidobacteriota bacterium | reverse complement strand
GCCCGCCTCAACCGCCGAACCCGCCCCGATGTCAAAAGCCATCCCGACATTTCGTGCCGCATTATTCGGATCAATTCCTGTCCCAATAACGCGCCCCGCATCATTTATGCCAAACGCCGTATTAAAAAAACTGCCGTTCGATGTTGTTTGCGAAATTAAAGTCGCTGTTCCGCCGCTGTAATAAACCGCCTTTTGCAAACTTCCGCTACCTGCCGAACCGACCGCCACGCCCGAAGCGTTCACATCATTTGCATCGCCGAGAGTTTCACCCGCCGGAAGCGGAAGTTGTGTAACCGCTCCGCTTTGCCAAATAACGGGCAGACGGCTCGTGCCGAAAAGCGTCGTCGCACAAGTTCCAACGACAATTCCGCCATTGTTCGCCGCATTCGATACGCAAAAAGGACGCGCCGCCAGATTCGGCAAACCGACAATTCCACCGCTTTGCGTCCACGAAAACGCTTGCGCCGCGCCCGTCCGCACCGAACGTCCAACGGCAACTCCGTTTCCCGAAACGCCGAAACCTTGCGAAGCCGTATCGCCGGTTATCACAATCCCGATGTCAAAAATCTGATATTGCGGCGGCACAATGCTTGCCGCCTGTTTCGATTCGGGAGCAAATTTAGTCGAATGCGCTTGAGATGATGGAAGCCATATCAATCCGGTCGTTATCGCCGCAAAAATTGTCATAAATACAAATCGTCGCATCGTCATTGTTACTTTTTTCATACACACACTTTAAGGCGATTGCCTCACCAAAGTCAAAAACATCTGCCCTAATTAGTCAAAATATATAATTTTATGAACCACGAAATCTCAGGAATTTATGACCTTATTTTCGTGTTGTTTTGTGCCTTTTCGTGGTTAAATTCTTTTTATTTTTGAGTTTTCAAACTGTTGCTAAGATTTTTTTTACCACAAAATAACACGAAACTCAGTTTGAGTGAATAAATGTGGATAAAATCAACCACGAATTTACACGAAAGGACACGAAACAATCACAAAATCAAACGATTTTCGTGATGCTTCGTGTCCTTTCGTGGTTTTTGTTTTCCTTCTATTAACTTAACTTGAAATTACCTTTTGTATTCACCGCCAAATCAGGTAGGAAGAAGGCGTTAGAAAACGACACAGTGGCGTTGAAATACAACTCGCTTGCGTTGGAACGCACCGCATTTGCGTTTTATTGAAGTGCATTCGCGTTGAAACGCACTTCGTTTGCGTTTCCTCGAACATCGTTCGCGTTGGAACGCACTTCGTTTACGTTTTCTCGAACATCGTTTGCGTTGGAACGCACGACATTCGCGTTTCTTCGCTTCCGCATCTAGTCTTTGTAGATTTCAACAACGGCTTTGCCTTCCAAATTGATGTAGGCGCGATACATTCCTTCGGAATTAAACGAGATTGCCATATTGCCGAACTTGTCCATAGCGATAATTCCGCCGTCGCCGCCGAGATTTTGGAGTTTGGTTTTGATAACTTGGTCAGCGGCAGGTTGTATCGGCATCGCACGGTATTCCATCATCGCCGAGATGTCGCGGGCAACGCCCAAACGGATAAAATATTCGCCCCAACCTGTGGCGGAAACGGCGCAAGTGTTGTTATTTGCAAAAGTTCCCGCGCCGATTATCGGGACATCACCGACGCGCCCAAACTTTTTGTAGGTCATTCCGCCCGTCGAAGTTCCGGCGGCGAGATTGCCTTTGTCATCTAACGCAACCGCGCCGACTGTGCCGTATTTTTCGGCTTTTTCAACTTCAAATTCGGCGGTTTTTACTTTTTCCTTCTCCTTTTCGCGCTTGATGATTTGTTGTAATTGATCCCAACGCTCTTGCGTCCAAAAATATTTTTCGGGAACGAGTTCGATGCCGATGGTTTTGGCAAATTTCTCCGCGCCGTCGCCAATCATCATAACGTGCGGCGACTTCTCCATCACGCCACGCGCAAGACTTATCGGATTTTTTACGCGATGAAGTCCGGCAACCGCGCCCGCTTTTAAGTTTGAACCGTCCATAATCGCGGCATCAAGCTCGTTTTTGCCGTCCGCCGTGAAAACCGCGCCTTTTCCCGCATTGAAAAGCGGTGAATCTTCTAAGATTTTGATGGCAATCTCAACCGCGTCGAGCGAACTTTTGCCCGACTGCAAGGCTTTGTAGCCCACAAACAAGGCTTCTTCGAGTTTGTCTTTGTATTCTTTTTCCTTCTCGGAAGTTAAACTTCCGCGTTTTATAACGCCCGCGCCGCCGTGAATCATAAATCCAAGCCGCGGATTCTGCGGCGATTGAAGCTGTTTGACTTCCCCGAAACTTCCCCTTTGCGCGAAGCACGGCGCAACGAAAATTAACACGATTAG
>CALMEH010000292.1 GCA_937863115.1 uncultured Acidobacteriota bacterium | reverse complement strand
TCCGCGCCGAAGTCATCGCCTACGACGACTTCATTCAATTCAAGGGCGAAGCCGTCGCCAAAGAAGTCGAACTCGCCGCCTACGAAAGCGGAGTCGCCCGCCGCGCCCGCACCGATTCCGACAGCGAATTCTAAACCGACATTCACAATCTTAGAGTTGCAGTCGTCAATCGCAGTCTTGCAAACGTCAATCGCAGTCTTGCAGTCGCCAGTTGCAGTCTTGCAGTCGCCAGTTGCAGTCTTGCGATTGGCAATTGCAGAGTTGCAGACGGCAATCGCAGAGTCGCAGTCGCCAGTTGCAGAGTTGCACTCGGCAATCGCAGAGTTGCGATTGGTAGTTGCAGAGTTGCACTCGGCAACCGCAGAGTTGTGATTGGTAGTTGCAGAGTTGCAGACAGTAATCGCAACTCTGCAATTGCCAATCGCAAGACCGATTTTGACGATTTCAGTTTTGATATTGACAATCTC
This sequence comes from uncultured Acidobacteriota bacterium, assembly GCA_937863115.1. Taxonomy (GTDB): domain Bacteria; phylum Acidobacteriota; class Blastocatellia; order Pyrinomonadales; family Pyrinomonadaceae; genus CALMEH01. Next base: position 2,953 of record CALMEH010000292.1, on the reverse strand, counting down.
AGTCTTGAGATTGGCAATATTTCCCTTTCATCTACCAATTAATCCGCAGATGTTATGAGGACAAAATCAGTTATGAGTGTGAACCACTAAAATACACCGAATCACACGAAAACTGTTCAAAACAATTTATTTCTTTTCGTGTAATTTAGTGTTATTTTTTGGTTAAGTAATGTTGCAAAATAAAGTGTCAGCCGGAGCGCGGACGGCTCATCCGCCCGCGACTTCGAGTGAAACGAGAAAGGGCACATTCACATCGCAGGTTAAATCAACTTTCGATTAAATTAAGTTGGTCGCACCTTTCTCGCAAAGCCTCGAAGTGCGGCGGGCAAGATGCCCACGCTCCAATTTTTCATTTTTTTTTGGCACAGCTACTTAGAACTCTTAGCACCGCAAAAATTAGAACATTGCAGATAAAAAAAAATCTTGCTTTTTATAGATTCAGCGTTATAATGTCAATATCCGAAACAAACTCCTATTCGATTCGGTTTTTACCTAATCAAATTTTCGGAGCAAATTGCAGTTGTTTTTAAATAGCCGTGAATCGAAACTGTTTCGGACGGAACATTGTTTCTGCAATTAAGCTCATCCCCCTTTTTTTAGTCAGCGTTGCTTGTTCACTTGTTACCAAACGGGCTTTTATTAACCTCGCAATTTGCTTCGATAAAAGGAGCAAATAATATGCCATTTCCAAGAACACAAAATGAAATCAACGCAATTCTGCAATTATGGAAGGAACGTCTTCCGGTGCATGCCGCTAAATTCGGTTTGAGTGCCGATCAAATCAAGCAAATCATTGTTGACGCGATTGTCTATAATCATCTGTTGACAGCCAAGAGTTATCTGAACGAAGATGTTTCCGAATTTTTTACATATTTCGATAACATCACCGTCGGCGACCAGAACATTCCGGCTTCGCCTTATCCGATAATTACGCTTTTGGCAATGCCTGATTTTGAAGGCGAAATAAAACCCGGCATCGTCATTCGCAACACGGAGCTTTATAATTTCTTTAAAAAGCATCCGAACCGCACGGCTGAAGTCCTTGCCGATTTAGGTATTTCCGAATCTAGCGGCAGTTCGATTTCCCCCGATTTGCTGAAACCTGCCATCAACGGCGGGGCAATGCCCGACGACAAAGTTTCGCTAACCTTCAACAAACAAGGACAATCCGCCGTCCGTTTCCAAATGCGGCGCGGCGGTGAATGGATAACCGTCGGCGACCCGACTTCCAACCCGTTTATTGACACGACGGCAAGCGTTGACGGCAAACCCGAAAAACGCGAATACCGCGCCATCTATCTCGTGAAAAATCAACCGATCGGACAATATTCGGACATCATCACCATCTATACGACACCGTGATTCACTAAGACTTTTATAAAAATTATGAAAGTTTGAATATGCCGTGCCGAAAGGTCTGAGACCTTCTTTTAGGCGAGCGATGAATTTTGGGCTGCACCCCAAACGCAGGGGGTAAAGCCCAATTATTGCATTTACACCCCAATCCGCTATAATCATTGCAAATAGCAAAAATCATCGCACGGCGTAATCGTGTCCGATACCTTTTTGAAGTTTTGCTTCCACGAACACTAATCCTGCAGGTTATTTACTGATGTTAGGCAATTTCTGATATTTGTCGCTGAAAGCGACCAACATTATAGCCTAGCGAGAATCGCTAGGTCAGATTTGCAAAGAATTCCGTCGCTGAAGGCGACGAACAAATAAAAGCTGCGATTGTTGCTCGCCTTCAGCGAGCGGTCATTTGCCACATTCTACCCAGCGATTCTCGCTGGGCTATAATGTCAGTCGCTTTCAGCGACAGAAAGCGGAAATTTAGATTCTGCGTAACATCAGTTATTTAGAGGAAAAAACTATCATATATGCACAAAACATCATCAACGCTCGCGCTCTGTGCGCTTATCATCGGTTTATTTTTAACTATCAGCGTTTCGGCAACGCAGACAGATATTGTCGGTCCCGCGGGTAGCGGCACATTCGGCAATAACGTAACGGTCTTGCCGAACGGCAACATTGTCGTTGTTGACACAGGCTACGACCTGTCAGGTCCAACCGTAACAGATGTCGGCGCGGTTCATCTGTATGACGGAGCAACGCTCGCGCTCATCAGCACTCTGACCGGAAGCACGGCAAACGATAGTGTCGGCGGTAGCGGAGTAACAGTCTTGACCAACGGCAATTATGTCGTCCGTAGTGCGAATTGGGATAATCCATCACCGTTAATAACGCAAGTCGGCGCAGTAACTTGGTGTAGTGCGGTAACAGGTTGTAGCGGTCTTGTTTCCGCCGCCAACTCTCTCATCGGCGGCACGGCCAGCGATGGTGTCGGCAATGGCGGTGTAACAGCATTGACCAATGGTAATTATGTTGTCAGCAGTGGAAATTGGGATAATCCTTCACCGCCGATAACGAATGTCGGCGCAGTAACGTGGGGCAACGGCACAACCGGCACGGTTGGATTGGTTTCCGTCGCAAACTCGCTCATCGGTTCAACGGCAAACGATTTTGTCGGCAGTGTCGGAGTAACAGCATTAACCAACGGCAATTATGTCGTTCGCAGTCAGAGTTGGGATAATCCTTCACCGCTGATAACGGATGTCGGTGCAGTAACTTGGGGCAATGGTGCGGGCGGCACGGTCGGGATAGTTTCCGCCGCAAACTCGCTCATCGGAAACACGGCAAACGATGTTGTCGGCAGTAGCGCAGTAACGGCATTAACCAACGGCAATTATGTCGTCCGCAGTCTGAATTGGGATAATCCGTCGCCGGTGATAGCGAATGTCGGCGCGGCGACTTGGGGCAACGGCGCGGGCGGCACGGTCGGACTCGTTTCCGCCGCCAACTCGCTCATCGGCGGCACGGCAAACGATCAGGTCGGCAGTAGCGCAGTAACGGCATTGCCCAACGGCAATTATGTTGTCAGCAGTGGAAATTG
>CALMEH010000291.1 GCA_937863115.1 uncultured Acidobacteriota bacterium | reverse complement strand
TCGTCGCCGGTTTCGTGGCGTAACGGAAGTGCATTGCAGAAATTCTTTTCGGATTTCTCGATTGCTCCGATTCTGGAAATTTCGTCGGGTCGTCCGTTCAATATCATCACTAATGTTGATACGAACAATGACCAATCAACGCAAACCGACAGACCGAGCGTTAATGCTGACGGTTCGTTGTGTGTTCCGGGGTCGCCGGGATGTTCGACGGGATTGATTACTAACGGACGTTTTTCAGTCGGAACTTTGGGACGTAATCGCGGAATGTTGGGCAACTATGCTTCGCTCGATATGCGTATTGCACGACAAATTCGTTTCGGTGAAAGAGTTCGACTCGAACTGATTGCGGAAGGTTTCAACCTTTTCAATCGTTTCAACGAAGCGAGTGCATCGCCATTCTTGCAAGACGTAAATCTGCGTAACGAACGCTTCAAAGGCAGCTATTTCAGCCGTTCGACTGCTGCTTACGATCAACGTCAACTGCAATTCGGTTTCAGACTTAATTTCTAGAGTTTGAAAATTTTTACTGAACAAAGGGCAGGCTTCGGTCTGCTCTTTTTTATTTTTGTGGCAACCAAAATTAAAGCCGAAGAAAAATTTATCCACAGATGAACACCGATAAATACAGATAAAATCGGATTTAATCATCGGTGTTTATCTGTGTTCATCTGTGGATAATAAAAAAACTTACTTTATTTTTTTAATTCCATTGTCCCGTCATCGAGCTTGCCGTAGCGCATCGCCGAAAGGTCTGAAATGTAATTTTGATGAACTCGCCAAGGCGTTTTCGAACCTTGACGCGGCAAATCGTCCAACGCCCGCAAAACATAACTCGAATTAAAATCCAAAACAGGTTCGGCTTCGATTGATGGGTCATTGAGGCGCGGCACGGCAATTTTATAACTGTTTTTGTCCATAAATTTCAGCAGACGGCAAACATATTCGGCGGTCAAATCGCATTTCAGAGTCCAAGAAGCATTCGTATACCCGAAGGCAGACACGGCGTTTGGAATGTCGCTAAACATCATTCCTTTGTAAGCCAGCGTTTTCGACATATCAACCTTTTTATTGTCCACAAACAACTCCAAACCAGCCATCAATTTCAAAACCAATCCGGTTGCCGTAACGATTATGTCTGCATTGAGATGTTCGCCGGATTTTAATTGCAGTCCGGTTTCCGTAAAAGTTTCGATTGTGTCGGTTACGATTTCCGCTTTGCCGCTTTTTATTGATTTGAAAAGATCGGAATCCGGCACGAGGCACAGACGTTGATCCCAAGGATTATAATTCGGCGTAAAATGTTTAAGTGCGTCTTCGCCTAATTCTTTTTTCACGCCTTTGGCAATCAATTTTTTCATCACCGATGGACGTTTGCGCGAAAGCGTGTAGAAAATCATTCCCAAAAGCACATTTTTCCAACGCGAAATCGCGTAAGCCGCTTTTGAAGGAAGCGCGGCGCGAAGAAAATTTGCAATTACATCTTTTGCCGGACGCGAAACGATATACGTCGGCGAACGTTGAAGCATCGTAACGTGCGCGGCGCGTTCCGCCATCGCGGGAACAAGCGTTACGGCAGTTGCGCCACTGCCGATAACGACAACGCGCTTGTTTGTGTAATCAATATCTTCTGTCCATTTTTGCGGATGCACGATTTGCCCTCGAAAACGATTCATTCCGTCAAAATCGGGCGTGTAACCGTTTTCGTAATCGTAATAACCTGTGCAAAGATAAAGAAAATTACAAGTTACTTTCGCGTTTGAATTTTCTGTTTCAATCGTCCAACGCGCATCTTCCGTTGACCACGACGCTTTTTTGACACGCGTGTTGTAGCGGATTTTTTCATCGAGAGCAAAATCTGCGGAAGTTTCGCGGATATATTTCAAAATCGCCGGACCATCGGCAATCGCTTTCGGATCGCGCCATGGACGAAATCTGTAACCGAGCGTGAACATATCCGAATCCGAACGAATGCCCGGATAACGAAACAAATCCCAAGTTCCGCCCATCGCCGCACGACCTTCAAAAATCGCAAAACTTTTCGTCGGGCATTCCATCTTCAAACGCGCACCCGCGCCGATTCCCGAAAGTCCCGCGCCTACAATTAATACGTCAAAATGTTCCATAACAGTTAGCAGTCAGCAGTCGGTAAATATCAGTTATACCAAATATGAGAAATTTTAGCTTTCCAAGTTAACTGCTAACTGCTGACTGCTGACTGCCCAATTTATGATAAAATTCAAACTTTATGAGTTTCGCCGAAAAAATCAAACAAAAAGCGCACGAAATAGGTTTTCACAAAATCGGGATTGCCCGCGCCGAAGTTTTGAAGGACGAATGCGAAAATCTCAAAAAATGGCTCGAAAATGATTTTCACGGTGAGATGAAATGGATGGAGCGCGAACCCGAAAAACGCGCCAATCCGAATTTGATTTTTGAAGACGCAAAATCAATCGTCGTTGTTGCTTTGAATTATTTCACGCCGCACGAACACGAAGAAAATTCATCAAAAGGCAAAGTTTCGCGCTATGCTTGGGGCGACGATTATCACGATGTTGTTAAAGAAAAATTGCGCGAATTGCTTGGTTTCATCAAGACTTTAGATGAAACAGCAGACGGAAAAATCTGTGTTGATACCGTGCCTGTAATGGACAAGGCTTGGGCGGTTCGTGCTGGTTTGGGCTGGATCGGGAAACATTCAAATTTAATTACGAAAGAGTTTGGCTCGTGGGTTTTTATCGGCGAAATTTTGTTGAATTTAGAACTCGAATATGACCCGGAAACGGTTGAAAATCATTGCGGAACTTGCACGGCTTGTCTTGATGTGTGTCCGACAAATGCGATTGTTGCGCCGTTTGTAGTTGATTCGCGGGCGTGTTTATCTTATTCTACTATCGAATTGCGCTCCCCTGAGTTTTCACCTGAAATTAAAGAAAATCTGCACGGCTGGCTTTACGGCTGTGATATTTGTCAAGACGTTTGCCCTTGGAATCGTTTTGAAAAACCGACTGAAGAAACTAGATTTCAGCCGCGCGAAAACAATGTTTCCGCAGATTTAACGGAAATATTAAATCTTTCGCCCGAAGGCTACGCCGAAAAGTTTCGCCGCAGTGCAATGAAGCGCACAAAACTCGGCGGTTTAAAAAGAAACGCCGCCGCTTTGCTCGAAAATTCCCGAAAAAAATAAATTTAGAGGAAATTATGAAGTATCAAAACACAAATTATTATCGGAATATTGTCATTTTAACGGCTGTTTTTGTTTTTGCGTCCTTCGGACTTTTCGGCAGTTCGCAAAGCGTCAGCGCGGAAAATGAATTTGAATTTTCCACGCCCACGAAGAAAAAAGCTACGCCGACACCGAAAAAAACAACGGCGAAAACAACGCCGAAACCGACTCCGAAGAAAACCACCGCCAAAGCAACGCCGAAACCGACACCAAAGAAACCGACTGCGAAAGCGACCCCGAAGCCGACTCCGAAAAAAACAACGGCGAATACAAAACCGACTCCGAAGCCGACTCTGAAAAAAACAACGCCGACAAAAACGCCAACGGTAACAACCAAAAAAACGCCAACCGTTACGAAAACTCCGGCGAAAACTCCGATCCCAACGACGACCACGCCAACCAACACGGTTTTGCAAAAAATCTTGATAAATACGCCGTCCGTTGCGATTCGCAGTTCGGCAAGTTCAACTGCGTCGGAAATTACACGCGCCAAATTAGGTTCGGCTTACTCGGTCGTTGAGAAAAAAACGGGCTGGTATCGCGTCCAACTTCCGAATCAAAAATCGGGTTGGATTGCGGCAAGTTTGGCGGCAAACTCTGATGAAAGCGGTAATGAAGAAGTTTATCGCCAAATCGTCAACAAAAATTATAAAGCGGAAAAAAACACGTTTGCCGAAGCCGTTGAAATGTATGATTTTCTGACGCGCATACAATCCGAAATCAAAACCGCAAACACGGCGGCGGAATTTGGATTAAAGCGTCTTTTGTCGCTTCGCTACGCGCTCAACGCGATTCCGCCGAATAAATCCGACGAAAAACCGTATCAAGATTTTCTCAAAGCGCAGAATGAAAATGTTGTTTATAACGAACCTGCCGCCGCGTGGTATGTTCGCGCACCGCTGTTTTGGGATTTGCATTCAAAATACACGAACACTCCCGCCGGTGAACAAATTGCTTGGGAAGGTGCGAAAACGAGTTTGCCGGGCGAATGCGAAGGTTATGTAAATTGCTATATTTTCTTGATTCGGATGACCGACGGCGAATATTTGAATTATTACCCGAATGGTAAATATTCGGCGGAAGCATTAACAAATATCATCAATTTTCTCGAACCGATTGCTTCGGACGCAACCGAAAAGAAAATCTACAATGGTCCGAGCGATGTCAGCGACCGCGCTGAATTTAATTCGCTAATCACCGAAATCCGCGTCATTCTCTCGCGGATGCCGGACGCGAATAAGGAAAAAGCTCTTGGTCAGTTGAAGAAAATTGCGGACGGATTTAGATAAGAAAGGGAGAAAGGGAGAAAAGGAGAAGGGGAGATTTTTTTCTTGATGTGAAAAATCTTCTCTTTTTCTATATGATTTAATTAATGTTGAAAGATTCTCACAACCGAATAATCCGCGATTTGCGCGTTTCGTTGACTGACCGTTGTAATTTTCGATGTTTCTATTGTTTGCCGAACGGTGAACCGCCGTTGGCGCGAAAGGAAACGATTTTGACGTTTGAAGAAATCACTGAAATTTGCGAGATTTTTGTCGGTTTGGGAATCGAAAAAATCCGGCTCACCGGCGGCGAACCGCTACTTCGGAAAGACGTTGAAAATTTGGTCGAAAAACTCGCGCGTCTTAAAGTCCAAAGTCCAAAGTCCAAAGTCCAAAACCCAAGATTGAAAGATTTAGCGTTGACAACGAATGGATTTTCGTTAAAAAATCGTGCCGAAAACTTAAAAAATCTCGGACTCGACCGCGTTACGATTTCGCTTGATTCTCTGCAAAAAGATAATTTCAAAAAGATTACGGGCGTTGATAAATTTGAAGACGTTTTAAAAGCGATTGAAGCGGCAAAATTTGCAAATTTAACGCCAATCAAAATAAATGCCGTCATCGTGCGCGGTTGGAATGAAGCGGAAGTTGTTGATTTTGCAAGATTTGCGCGTGAAAATGATTTGGCGATTGGCTTTATCGAATATATGCCGCTCGATTCGCAAAACGAATGGCGGCGCGAACAAGTCGTTTCGGGCAAGGAAATTTTCACGCAAATAAATGAAGTTTTTCCGCTCCGACTACAAGAAAAATCACGCGGTTCGGAAACGGCTTGGAAATACGAATTTGCCGACGGCGCGGCAGGCGAAATCGGTATTATCGCACCCGTAACCGAAATGTTCTGCGGCGCGTGTTCGCGCATTCGCCTAACGGCTGACGGGCAAATCCGCACTTGCCTTTTCTCGACCAAAGAACACAATCTGCGCGACTTTTTACGAAGCGGCGCAACTCGCGAAGAAATCATCGAATTTATCCGCGCCGTTGTTTTCCAAAAAGAACCGCAACATTACATAAATCAAAAAAACTTCGCTCCCGCATCACGTTCAATGAGCTTTATCGGCGGTTAAATTGTCATTTCAAAAAGCGTGAATCTTTGTTAAAATTCAGTAGAGGAAAATTATGTCGGCAGTTCTCGAAATACAAGAAAAAACTATTGCTCCAAATGCTAACGGAAACAGCTCGAACCTTTATCGTCTGCGCGTTGAAGATTACGACAAAATGATTGAACACGGCATTTTCGATGAAGATGAAAGAATCGAATTGTGGGACGGCGTATTAGTAAAAATGAGTCCAAAAGGTATAAAACATCGAACAACAACAACGAAGCCAACCGATTATTTTTATGAGCATTTGCGAAAATTCACTTTAATTCAAGTGCAAGACCCGATTCGGCTTGATGATTTTTCCGAGCTAGAGCCGGATGTGGTTTTGGCGCAAGCACCGCTTTCAAATTATAGTTTGACGCATCCAACGCCGAAGGATATTTATTTAGTTGTCGAAGTTGCCGACAGTTCGATTGATATTGACCGCCGAAAATCTGTCAAATATGCGCGAAACGGAATTCGGCAATATTTGATTTTGAATGTCAATACTAACGAAATCGAAGATTACTGTGAACCTTCCGCAGACGGTTATCGGTTCAAAAAAACTTATACTGAATCTGAAACTTTCAATCTGGTTGCCTTTCCCGAAGTTGAAATTAAGGTCAGTGATTTAATTCCGCCACAAGGCGAAAACGAGTAATAATTCCGCAGTGCAAACAAATCTGCTTTTTATCGAAAATTTAGAATTGGATTTTTTTAACCCGCGAAGCATTATTTGTTTTATCGCAATTTTGCAAGGGGCAATTTTTGCCGTGCTTTTGTTTTCGCGGTTTTTTAAGCATCAAAGTAAAGCGGATTTATGGCTCGGCGTTTTGCTCGGCGTGCTTTGTTTGAGCCTTGTTACGCCGTTTATCGGTTTTGCAAATGTCTATGACCGCAATCAATGGCTGACGTATTTTCCGTTTTCGATTGCTTATAGTTACGGCGTTTGCGTTTGGTTTTATACGCTGAATTTGACTGATTCAAAGCGCGAATTTCAGGCAAAAGATTTATTTCTTTTTCTGCCGACGCTTGTTTATTTGGCGTATAGGTTTTTTCTTTTTGCTCATTCGCTCGAATGGAAAGCGTGGTTTGGTGAAAATTACGGTGATTTTTTCGGGACATTTATTTTTATTACGGAAACGATTTGGAATATAGTTTTTCTTTATTTTGCCGTCAGACATTATCGAAAATATCGAGTATGGCTTAACGAAAATTACTCGGACACGGAGAAAATCAAGTTTGATTGGCTTCGCAATTTCCTTTACATTTTCACCGCTGTTCTGATTTTCGGTGCATTGTTTGATTTTACGAACAGCTTTTTGTTCAAACTTTCATACATTCAATATTTCTACTTTGAACTCGTTCTTGCCTGCGTAACTTATTATTTGGCGATTGCCGGATATTTGCGTTCAAAAACAATTGAGCTGCAATTTTCGGAAAAACAAGCCGAAGAAGCTGAACGCAAAATGCTTCTAACGGAAAAAGAACTTCAAAGTCTTAAGAACAAATTGCAAGGTTTAATGCAAAACGAAAAACTTTATCTCGAACCGAATTTGACTTTGACTGATTTATCGAAGAATCTAGGCGTAAATTCGAGCATTTTGTCTTATGTTATTAACAACGGTTTCGGCAAAAATTTTAACGATTTTATCAACGAATTTCGCATTGAAGAAGTTAAAAACAAACTCAAAACAGCGAATGACTCGACTTTGCTCGGCATTGCCTTCGACTGTGGTTTTAATTCAAAAGCGACTTTTAATCGCGCCTTCAAAAAATTTACGGGCTTTTCGCCGAAGGAATTTCAGGAAAATTCAGGTCAAAATTAAATTCCTCTGCACCTAATTTCCACCTTTTACTTTTTACTTTTTACTTTTTACATAATGGCAAAAAAAAGCACTTCACAAATTTGGATTGAATATGCGCCGGTTCGCATAATTTTCGGATTCTTTAGTTTACTGCCGCGATCAACGGCGATTGCCTGCGGCATTTTGCTGGCGAAAATGGTTTATCCGTTTTTAGGCGGTTTGCGGCGCACGGGTTTGCGGAATCTGGAAATCGCTTTTCCCGAAAAATCGAATAACGAACGCGAACGAATCTTAAAAAAATCGTTTCAAAATCTTGGCAGAATCTTGGGCGAATTCAGTCAATTTTTTAAGGTTACGCCGGAAACCTTAGCGGAAATAGTAGAATATGAATTTGAAAATGAAGTCAATCGAAATTCCGACGAACTGAAATTTTACGAAGCGGAACGCGCCAAAGGTCGCGGCGTGATTTTGGCAAGTCCACATTTGGGAAATTGGGAAATCGGCGTTTTTGCGTATTCGGCATTGCGCGAACCTTTGAAATATTTGGCGCGTCCGCTGGACAATCCTTTGATTGAAGATTTGACCGTGCGGCTTCGGACACGCTTCGGAAATCAACCGATAAACAAAACAAATGCGGTAATGTCGGTTATCGAAATTTTGCGAAACGGCGATATTTTGGGCGTTTTGCCCGATGTCAATGTGCATCCGAAAGAAGGCGTTTTCGTGCCGTTTTTCGATGTGCCGGCTTGCACAACGAGCGGCGTAGCAATGCTCGCGCTTCGCACCAACGCGCTGATTGTGCCGATGTTTTGCGTTTGGGACGAAGCGAAAAAACGCTATCGAGTCGGCTACGGCAAAATCATCAATTCCGCGTCGATGTCCGGTCACATCGTCAAC
>CALMEH010000290.1 GCA_937863115.1 uncultured Acidobacteriota bacterium | reverse complement strand
CACGGAGTTCGCGCCGCGCAAGCGTGGAACGAAGAAACGGCACGACTTGCAAGACAACACAACGACGCAAATGTTCTCTCAATCGGCGCAAGAGTTTTGCCCGAAGACGAAATCCCGAAAATTGTCCGCGCATGGTTCGACGCAAAATTTGAAGGCGGACGACACGCCGAAAGAGTTGCGAAAATTACGGATTTGGAGAAATTTAAATAAATCTATGGAAAACAATGGAAATCCTGCATACAGGCTTTATAACATAGCAAAAGATGGAAATAGAGTTACTGATACTTCATCAATGATAATTTGGGCAGAAGTGTTTGGAGTTTCCCCTAAAGCAAATAATAAATTCTCTCGTGAAGAAGAATTAAAAATAATTAGCCATGTTAATCAGTCTAGAAAATTGGTTGATGAGGTTGAGGAAATTTTATTAACAAACTCAGAAATTCCTCATGATATTTATCTGAGACCGTTTGAAAAATTAAAGTTACTTTTTCCAAAACCTTCTTTTCTGCAAAGACAACATAAACATCAAAGCACATTAAATGAAACAGATTTTACTCTATTGGAGCTATGTGTTCGAGCAGTAGATAAAGTTTACAAAGAGAAAAGTGTTAATGAAGATGATTTAAAGACGCTTCTTTCTGAAATTCAAAGTCTATATGAACAAATTATTGATTTAGACATAAATAAAAATCTTAAAAGAATTTTATTAGATATGCTTAAAATAATGGAAAATGCTATTCATGAATATAGAATACGAGGAGTTGAAAGACTTGGAGAGGCAGTTGAGCAACTAGTTGGTATTTACATTTTTAATAAAGAAACCATTGAAAAATCTAGCGCGGAAGAAGTTAGAAAAGTCAGAAATATATTAAATAAATTTGGAAGTATGTATTCGTTTGCAGCGGATACGGTTCAGTTACTTGGGGCAGGTGAAGTCATAAAAAATACTGGCGAATTTATAACAAGATTTTTAGGTTCGGGAAAATAAAAATGAGCAATTTTGTTAATGCGAATTTAGCAGAAGTTAAGAATCAGTAATGTTATAATCGTTTTAGAGGCAAGTTTATGCAGACAATCGGATTAAGTAATGTTCAAAAGGAGTTATTGAAACTTTATGCAAATAATGTTTCGGAGGAAACTTTATTGGAAATCAAGCAAATTCTGGCAAAGTATTTTGCTGAAAAAGCAACTTCGGCGATGGATGAGTTTTGGGACGAAAATGGTTTGACGGAACAAACGATGATTGATTGGACGAATGAACATAACCGCGCTGAAACTCGTAATTGACACGAATATTTTTATTGCGATTATCGGCAGACAATCGCCGTTTCGGTGGATATTCGATTGTTTGATCGAAGGTAAAATCGTGCTTTGTATATCTAACGAAATTTTGTTCGAGTATCGAGAAATTTTAGCGCGAAAGACAACGGCGGAAATAGCAGAAAATATCATCGAATTTTTGAGTATTTCGCCGTTTGTCGAAAAATCGGAAATTTATTTTAATTTCGGACTGATTTCAAATGATGCGGACGATAATAAATTTGTTGATTGCGCGATAGCGACGAATGCTGCTTGTTTGGTTTCAAATGACAAGCATTTTCAAGTGCTGAAAACGATTGATTTTCCGAAAGTCGAGATTCTAAAATTACAAGAATTTGAAGAAAAATATAGAAAAGAACTAACAAAATGAATAATCTTTTTAATGCAAATTTGGCGGAAGTTGATTCGGTGATTGCCGAAGCGATAAATGATGAAACGAAACGGCAATCGGGCGGATTGGAGTTGATTGCTTCGGAAAATTTTGTGTCGGAAGCGGTTTTACAGGCGATGGGTTCGGTTTTTACGAACAAATATGCCGAAGGTTATCCGAAGAAACGATATTACGGCGGCTGTGAATTTGCCGATGTTGTCGAGCAATTGGCGATTGACCGTGCGAAGGAAATTTTCGGCGCGGAACACGCGAATGTTCAGCCGCATTCGGGAGCGCAAGCGAATATGGCGGTTTTTCTCGCTTCGTTTAATCCACGCGGCGAGAATTTTGGGGTGGATCTGTGCCCCCGGGGGGAATTTAAGGACCGGGCGCC
>CALMEH010000289.1 GCA_937863115.1 uncultured Acidobacteriota bacterium | reverse complement strand
AAATTCCCGATGATTGGATTATCATCGCGGCAGGTAATCGCCCGGAAGATATGGCAAACGCTCGTGGATTAGGCGCGGCGGCAAATCGGCGAATGCTTCATATTGTCATTGAGCCGCAGCTTGAAGCAACTATTCAACATTTCATCAAAATCGGCATTATCCCGGAAGTTCTTGCCTTTTTGAAAGTTTTTCCGCAGCATCTTTCGGGCGAAGAATCTGCCAGAACGCAAAAACACGAGCTTTATCCGCGCCCGGCTTCGTGGAAAAAGGTTTCGGATGTTTATGACGTTTTAAGAAAAGCCGATAAAAACTTGCGTCAGATCGCCGTTGCCGGAATTATCGGCGATGGAACGGCGGCGGAATTCATGCTGCTGGCGGAAGAAATTAAGAATATGAAATCGGTTGATGAATTGCTCGAAATTCAACGCAAAACGCCGAACAGAATCGGGAAGCATCTTCCCTCAACACTCAACGGTTTATACGCGCTTTCATTTGCCATTGCGACCAGCGCGACGGAAGAAACAGCGGTTGAACTGCTTGAACTGATCAACCGTTTTGATGAACAAACGGGCGAACAATTTTCGATATTGCCGATGCGTGATTTGCAAACGATGGCGGGAAGTCTTCTGCTTGATAAAATCTGGAAAGAAGGTTGGAAAGTTGAAAATTCCAAAGCGTTTTGGCGGTATAACGAAAAGCGGGAAGGGACAACGCAGATAAAAATTATTGATAAAACGCCAGAAATGCAACTTGCCCAAGCCGCATCATAGTCAAAAATCACCCAAAATTATCAATCAAAAAAATGCAAACAAGATTAAGCCGCACCGATTCGCGGCGGATGCGCCCTGATTTGGAAGCGGCGATTGAATATTTGCCGGGACTTGCGAGCCTCGCGCTGTGGTGCAATTTTGCCGATACGAATGAAGACGCGATTGCTTTTACCGATGGAAACACGATTTACGCCGGAGCGGAATACGAGAATTTTTCCGAAAAAGAGCGAAGATTTATTTGTCTGCACGAAATCTTACATATTGCCCTTTGTCATCCGAACAGATTTCTAATTTTGGAAAAACAAGATGTCGGGTTTGATCCAAACCTCCTGAATATTGCCGCCGATGCGATTATCAACAAATCCCTCGAAAATCTGACCGGACTTAAAACGCCAACAAGTGCATGGACTTTGGAAAAAATCTGGCAGACGCTCGAAAAAAGCGAAGACGCAGTAAATTCGGCGCAAGATAACAAAACCCAAGTGAACTATTCCTACGGCGTTTATTCCTCAACTCGCAAAATCGCTAATTTGACGCGAACTGAATTTACCGAAGCGAGCCGTTGGTCGTGCGAAGAACTTTATTATTTTCTCAAGGCAAAAACAAAAAGTGTTACCGGATTTATTGAGATGCTTTTCGCAAATTATGAAAAAGACGATTTGGGCGGCGATTTGTTGCAGGTGACTGGTGGAAAGAGCAGGCAAAATTCTGACGAAACTATTCTATCAAAAAGAGATTGGCAACAGCGTTTATCACTTCTCAAAGGCACGATGCCGGAACTTTTGAACGGACTCATCGGCGAATTGCCAAAGACGGAAACGCCTTGGGAGCAAATTCTTCGTTCTTTGGTGCAGACGGCATTTCAGGAACAAACCGTCAAAAATTATTCGCGCCCGTCAAGACGTTGGCTTTCGCTGGAAAGAGATTATCAAAAATATGCCGGAGTAATCTTGCCATTTTCACCCGATGAATTGAAAAAACGCGGGAGCCGTCTGGCAGTTGCTCTTGATACTTCGGGTTCGATTGACAATGGACTTTTGGGAAGATTTTTGGCAGAAATTGCCACGCTTTGCGAACTAAGCCAAAGAAATCTGGTTTTGATTATCGGCGATGCGGAAGTTCACCAAATTATCGAAATCGAATGGTGTGAAGCAACCGACGAGCTGAAAAATCTTAAATATAC
>CALMEH010000288.1 GCA_937863115.1 uncultured Acidobacteriota bacterium | reverse complement strand
TGTTTTCGTGTGTTTCGGATGTGTCGCGGGCAAAAAATAAAATGATAAAAAAAGGTTATATTGAAACGAATCACGGTTTGATTCATTTTCGCACGGCGGGAAAAGTTGAAAATCCGCACGTTTTATTGCTTCATCAGACGGCTTCGAGTTCGGCGATGTATGAAAAAATTATGTCGCTTCTTGCGGATAAATTTTATCTTTTCGCGCCTGATACGCTCGGTTTTGGCGCGTCGGATTTTCCAAAAAAAATGGCAACGATGAAAATTTATGCCGATAGTTTGCGCGAGGCTTGGGAAAACTTCGGGTTAAAAAATCCGTTTGTTTTCGGGCATCATACAGGCGCGTCAATCGCCGTGCAGATGGAATTTGACTTGCCTTTTGCGCGAAAAATGTTTCTCAACGGTGCGCCATATTTAACCAACGAACAAAAAGAAAATTTCAAAAAAACGGTGCAATCGATTGTCATTGAAAGAAGCGGCGAACATCTTTTGAATCTTTGGCAGAGGCTTCGTGCCAAAGACGAAGCGGCGGATTTAGCTTTGACGCACCGCGAATTTTTATTAAATCTCCGCGCGGGCGAACGCTATCACGAGGCTTATTTTGCGGTTTTTAATCACGATTTTGAAACCCAAATTGCCGCGCTCGATTGTCCGGTTTTAGTAACGGCGGGCGGCAAAGACACACCGCCAATCGCCCCTGCACCAGCATATAAAGCCCTAAAAAACCGCGAGATGCGGCGGTTGCCCGGAAATACTTACATCTGCGACAACGCTCCCGAAGTGATTGCCGGATTGATTGTAGAATTTTTTGTTTGAAGAGTTTTTTTTAGCCAATTATACCACTCGGGCATTCCTTCGCCGTTGGTTGCCGAAACTTGCAGAATTTTTATGTGCGGATTAACTTCTTTGGCGTATTCGATACATTTTTCGACATCGAATTTTATATATGGCAATAAGTCTATTTTATTCAACAACATAAGCTTGCTTGCTTTGAACATATGCGGATATTTGAGCGGTTTGTCTTCGCCTTCGGTTACGCTCAAGATGGCGACTTTGGCGCGTTCGCCCAAATCGAACATCGCCGGACAGACGAGATTTCCGACGTTTTCGATAAAAAGCAGGGAATTCGGCGCAGGATTTAAACTTTCCAAACCACGCGCCAACATATCGGCTTCGAGATGACAACCTGTTCCCGTGTTGATTTGGACGGCTTTACAACCTGTCGAACGAATCCGTTCGGCATCGTGGATTGTTTCTTGATCGCCTTCGATAACGCTGATTTCAAATTCGCTTTTTAAGTCATTCAGCGTTTTTTCCAAAAGAGTTGTTTTGCCCGAACCGGGCGAACTGACGAGATTGAGCGCGAGAATGTTTCGTCCCACAAACCAACCGCGATTGCGCTCGGCAATCAATTGATTTTTGCCCAAAATTTCCTTTTCGAGCGCAATCGTATTAACGTGAACTTTCGCCGTTATTGTGTGCGAATGATGTTCGTGATTGTGCGAATGCTCGTGATGTTCGTGTGAATGTTCGTTCGCGTGGTCGTGCGAATGACCGTGCGCGTGCGCTTCGTCGTGCGACATCATCATTATTTCGCCGGTTGCCGGATTTGTTACGGCAATTTTTTCAGTATCGGAACAGCCACAAGTTACACACATAATTTTAAGTCTCCATTTCTTTTACTTTTAATTCTTCGCCGGCAATAATTTGCAAATCGTTACTGCCGCAAATGCAACGTCCGACGATTTGTTTCAATTCAACTTTCTCACCGCAAATTTTGCATTTGGCAAGTCCGCTTATCTCTAAAATCTCAAGTGTCGCGCCTTCGACAACCGTTCCTTTCGCGCAAATGTCGAAACAAAATCGAACGGCATCAGGCATAATCGCGCTCAATTTTCCAATCTCCAAAGTTACACGTTTAACAGCCGCGCCGTTTGAATTTTCGGCGCAAATGGCGACCACACTTCTGGTAATTCCAAGTTCGTGCATAATTTTTTGTTCAGAGTTACGGCTTTAGCCGTGAACTCGCTAACGAAGTGTGGCGAGTTCTTCACGCATAAATGCGTAACTCTGAACGCTTAACAAATTCTTGGCAGTTGTTCGCCGACTAGCAAATCAACAATTCTTGCGCCGCCGAAAACTGTATTCATCATTACAATTCCGATTTGATTTTCGATTACTTCGCCGATAATTGCCGCTTCTTTACCTGCCGGATGTTGGCGCATTGTTTCGATTAATTCATCAGCAAATTCGGGCGGAACAATCGCAATTAATTTGCCTTCATTTGCTAAATAAAGTGGGTCAAGTCCTAAAATTTCACACGCACCTTTGACGTTTTCGCGCATCGGTAGCACGGTTTCATTAATGCGAATTCCGACATCTGAACTTGTTGCAAATTCATTCAAAACCGTTCCGACACCGCCGCGTGTCGCATCGCGCAAACAATGAATATCTGGACAAACTTCCAACATTTTTTTCACTAAATCGTGCAAAGGTTGGCAATCTGTTTCAATCTCCGACTCCAAAGCTAATTCAT
>CALMEH010000287.1 GCA_937863115.1 uncultured Acidobacteriota bacterium | reverse complement strand
TTATCGAAATCGAATGGTGTGAAGCAACCGACGAGCTGAAAAATCTTAAATATACGGGCGGCGGGGGAACAGATTTTCGTCCACTTATTAAAGCCGCTGCCGAATTTTCGCCCGACGTGCTGATTTATCTGACCGATTTGTTCGGTGAAACGGGCGATGAGCCGGATTTTCCGGTGATTTGGGCAACGCACGGCGTTTCGGGGAAAGCAAATTGGGGCGAGCAAATTAAACTGAAGTAGTTTTATCGAAATGAAACTTTCCGAACTCCGCCAAAAATACAAACTTGTGCCAAAACGCCCGAAAGGTCTGCGGTTTTTTGATGAGTTAAGCAATGAAGCGAAAGAATTTGCCATTAAAAATGAGAGAAACAGCGGAAGACGTTTCGATGAGACGGATGCTTTATTTTTAACTGAGGATTTTCAGCAACAATTAAATGAAAAAGGTTTTGAGGCTGTCAAAGTCTTTTGGAGTTTGGGATATTGCCAAGGCGACGGCGTGGCGTTTTACGGTCGTGTTTATGCCGATGACCTCAAATCCAAAGACTCTCGCGCCAAAAAACTAATCGAAAGGTTAGAAACGGCAGGCGATGAAATTTCCATTGAAATTACCGGAGCAAACGGCTGGTATCACCATCGTAATTCGATGACGGTTGAAATTGATTTTGAAAACGAAACTGACGATGAAGATTTACCCGCCCGTTTGAAAATTGCACGTCCTGTTTGGCGTGAAGATTTTGAAGGTTATTTGGCTGAAAGAGTTAAAGAGATTAGCGATGAACTCGAAAAATCTGGTTACGCCGAAATTGATTATCACTATGAAGATGAAACAATTCGGCAGGATTTAAGCGAAAGAGAAGACCTTTACGAAAAAGATGGAACGTGGGAAATGTCGGAAGTTGAATTTGAGAAGTGGAGAGAAAATATAAATTCGATTTCTACTTTCGCCTTTTCCAGTTAAAGCTTTTTGATTTTATCTGCTCTCGAAAAATAAACTATGTTTGAATCATCAACGGTTGAAATAACGCCGATAGCGCGATTGAACGAATGTCCGACTTTTACCAAACAGTCGGATTTAATAATTCTCAAAAGCGAGTTTTCGACTTGCGATGCACGCTATAAATTCGAGATAAAAAGCGACGGCACGGGAACGATTTTCTACCCGGATTATGGCTTAGAATGCGAGGAATTTTGGCACGAAAGCGATCTTTTGGTATTAAAAGTAGAAATTGAAGAAGCCGTCAACTCGCAAATCGAACTGCAATCTGAAACAAACAAAATCGAAGATTCTGAAATTGAAAATATTCGCCGGGAATTCACAGCGGAAAGATTAGAAGAGTTCTTTTGGGAGGAAATAAATCAAACTCTCGAAGATCCTTTTTTTCGCTCTTTCGATGATGAAAGCGATTGGGGTTCCGAGTTTTCCTGTGAAAACGGCAGTGCGACGGAATTAGAAGATTTTTTACAACTTTGTGTTCTGACCGAAAAGGAAATCAAAGAGCCGGACGATTATTTGATGATTGATTCGGAAACCGATTGCGAAGCGGCGGGTTTAAGCGATTGTAGTTATTGGTCTGAAAGATTGGGTGAGTTAGTCGAAATCGCCTGCAAACATTATAAACCTGTCGGGCATCGTTACGATTACAACGACGGTTGGGCTGATCGTTATTCGGGGCATTGTTTGTCGAGCGAAACAATCAGCATTTCTCTTAAAGAATCAGCTTTGACACCGACACGCGAGAAAATGCTCGGTATGATTGAACTTCGGAAAAAACTTATGGCAATGGAAGTTGAATTTGATGCCGTCAATCGGCTGACGGCATTTTAAGCCGTGAATACTTTGAAAAATGAATGACGTGATAATCAGTCTGCCGACACTGGTTAAAACTTTAATGATGACGGAAGCACCTTGCCGCGAGCTTTGTAATTTTTTGATTTATCAAAATAATCCCGAACTCCTTAATGAACGAGCGCGGCGGCAGCCGATTAGAGATTTTAAGAATTTGCCGACCTCCGTTAAACAAGTCGGTGAATTACTCGGTGCGAAAAAATGTGAGAAAAATAGAAAACTTTATTTCGATTGCACCGAAACGGAAAATCATCGCGGCATTTTGATTCATAATTTTAATGCCCAATTTTGGGTTCATTTTTTTCGTCGCGGCATTGGTTTAGTTAATGTTTCGTGTTTTAGTCAGATTGCTTCCGCGCAAAGTTCTGTTTTGCCGACAATGACCCGGACGGTTGCCGACTCATATGAATATCAATGGTTCACGCACAATCTAGCCGATAACTTTTTCCAAAAAGATAAGTCCGAAATTTATATCAAAAAACTCGCTAAATATTTTGTCGAGAAGGTCAATCCGAATCTTGTCAGTCCATATCTAATTTTATCTGAAGAAAAGCAAACTCAAGAGCCATATAAATTTGTGCAGGGAAGTCTGGAGAATCTGAAAACGATATTAAAGCAATCAATCATAGTTTGCGAAGCTATTAAGCGGCAGAAAGACCCGAACGGAAAATCTTGGGTGAGTCCTTACCTAACGGTTACTTGCGGAAGTTTAAACCAACTTCCCTCAATTGAACATTCAACCGAAAGTTTTCTTAATCAAATCGGCGCGTTGGCAATAAAAGAAAATATTCCCTTCACAGTGCTTAACGACAGTTCTTTCCGGCGAATTGAGAACAGCAATTTTGATTTTATCAAGAAAAACAAATACCACATTTATCTCAATTTTCAAGAGAAAATCCAGTCTGCCACACCGCGAGCAAAAATTGCCGCCAAACTTCATCTGATAAATTGGCTTAAGGAGCAGGGCAGAGAAGGAAATTGGATAATCAAAGTATGGAAGCTGGAATCAACTGAAATATCCGACAATTTCGCCAAAAACTAAATATCTTATTTCGCTGGCTGATTTAATAAGTTCTATATTTCTTTTTTCGTCTTTAAGATAATATGTTTTCAGACGCATTAAAGTCGAAATAATCGCGTTTTATTTGGACCAAGGATTTCAGCCGCTTTTATTTTCAAAATCCCTTGTATCACAAAATTAGGAATTTGCCGGGAATAAGTTAAGGTAAAGGTTTAATAAATTTTTACCGTAGTTCAAGGGAAATTATTTTGAGTCTGAAATTCAGTAAACACCGTAGTTCGAGGGAAATAATACACTTAATTTAAGGTAATTTTTGACCGTAGTTCAAGGGAAATCGGGCATAATTTGACCGTAGTTCAAGGGAAATAGCGACCGTAGTTCAAGGGAAATGACCGTAGTTCAAGGGAAGGAATACCGTAGTTCAAGGGAAGAGTTACCGTAGCTGAAGGGAAGAGTTACCGTAGTTCAAGGGAAGAAACACCGTAGTTCAAGGGAAATCGCGTATCATCTATTTATCTGAAAAATCTAGGTTTAGAGCGTTTTCCACAGCCTTCCAACTGTTTTAGACAGTATTTAGACAGTATTTAGATAACAACAACACTAGAATCGCGGTGGCAAGCTGATAAAATGCTCTATTTGTTGTTGTTAAAAAATCCCGTTTGTGCAAAAATTTTCTTGAAATCAATTATCCTGCAATTCAAGAAAAGTTATGAGCGCAAGAGTCAAAAAATCGGGGAAGAACTTACTACCGTTTGAAGAAACGGGCAAAAGCCGAGAGAACGATACCGCTCTTGCGAAAAATTCCGGGAGTGAAGACCAAGCCTTAACCGAACCGGAATTTGTGCGAATGGAGAAAAACATCGCCGCTTTTGGTTTTTTTACACCGACAAGCAAGCGATCCAAAGCGACTCCGCCCAAAGTAATTCGATTTTCGCACATCATTGACGGAAACCGCGCCGAGGCAAAAGTAACCATTGCCGGCAATACGCTTTACGGAATGCCGACAACCGCCGATCAGGATAAATATTTGGCATTTCAAAAAATTCTTGAACGAATCAAAAGAGAAAAAGGAAAAATCGAAAATCCGATTGCTTTCACTTCCGCTGAACTGTTGCAGCTTCTCGGACATTCGGACGGCGGCTCAAACTTCAAAGATGTCGAAGAATGGCTCGACGTAATGGCTTCAACTTACATCAAGTCGGAAGGTGCGATGTGGATCGCTGGCAAGAAAAAATTCGCTTCCGACAGTTTCGTAATTTTTCAGCGTGTGCGTCGCACTGGTCAGGAACTCGACAACGGCACGACCGCCGACCAAAATTACATCTGGCTTTCGGATTGGTATCTGGAAAATATCAACGCTTATTATCTTTTGCCGATTGATTTCGATTCCTATAAACAGCTTAAAAACAACATCGCCAAGGCATTGATTCCACTTTTGCAGATTTGGCTTTACGCTAGCCGTGAGCAGGGAATTTTCGAGAAACGCTACGACGAAATTTGCCAGATTCTCAACATTGCTCAATACTCATATCCGTCAAAAATAAAAGAGAAAATCGCGCCGTCTTTGAACGAACTTATCAAGCAGGATTATTTATCCGATTGGGAAGTTGCCGAAACCGCCGATAACAGCGGCTACAAGATAATTTTTTGGCACGGCAGGAAGTTTTATCAAGATCAAGTTAAAAGACTGCGAAAAGCGAAGAAAGTAGGTATTAGGCAGCCTTCGGAAAAGAATAGCAGTAAGAAAAATCGTAAATATCAAATTCCGCTTGACAGCGAGGAAATTTTCGACCGTCTGCAAAAAGAGTTTGACATCGCCGAAGCTAAAGCCGTTGAACTCGTGCGAAATTTCACGGTTGAAAAAATAAAAGTTCAGATAGACTCTTTCGCTTATCGGCGCGAAAAGGTGCAAAATATTTCCGGTTTTATTATCCGTGCGATTGAAAACGATTATTCACTGCCCGAAGGCTACACCGAACTTCTGAAAAAGAAAGAACGCGAAGCGGCGGAAAAAGAGAGAAAAGCAGCAATTAACGCCTGTCCGCTTTGCGACGATTGCGGACAGCGCAATGTAAAAAGCGAGATGGATGATTATGGTTGCGTGCTTCACGATTGCACACACGACTCAGATTTTGAGAAACAATTTGAAGACTTTGAGTTTGAAGACTATCCGGAATTGAAATTTTCTTTGAGTTAGATTTCAATTCAAGTAGAGTTAGATTTCAATTCAAGTAAGTGTAAAAAGCGATTTTAATTACGATTTTGAATTTATCTTCAGTTTTGATAAGTATTTGCTTTTTTTTTATCTTATTTATCTGGGTTTTTTTTAACTGCAATCACGACAAATGCGATTTAGCTGAGAAGGAATTTTCCTACGTTCTAAGCATAGTAATTGTCTGCTGATTCTAATGCTCCGTTAGATTGGGAATGGGCTTTCTTTAAACTCATGAAGTTTCTGAGACTTATATCTCTATCTATTTCCTAGATTGCGTCTGATAATGCTCCTGCCTTAATTCTTTAGAAACGCTGTATTTTTTTCAATGAAAACAACGCCTATATTTTTTACTTACTTTAATCACAAACTTTAGGAAAATTGCCTGAAAATGTTGATTTTGTTGAAGTAAGGAAAAACTATCGGAGGATCAGTAACTCAAATTATAATTTTGATAAGTTTTGCACGGAGAGTTCTATAGGAAGGCGGCAAATTGCGGTTTGAATAAAGTAATCGTTTTTTTAATGAATGTGGAAGTAGTAGTTTTACCGTGTGAAAATGAGTTGTTTGAATAAAGTGGGAGGTTTGAAAATGTCAGCAAAATTTCTCGAAAAGATTAAGTTTTCTAGTTTGTCGGGTTATTGGCGGAAGCGGAAGCCTGACAAGCCACTTTCGGCATTTATATATTTGAGCGTGGTTTGTAGTAATTATCGGTTTATTTGCAAATGTGAAGAGTCTTATGAGAAAGGGAACTGGCAGGAATTTGAATGGTTTTTGATTGAGAATGGGTAGAAGGTAGTTGGTGATAGTTTGTTTTGTGCTGACTGTTATCGAAGATGGCTGGATGAGTAGATTAGGTAGATTAGCTGGATGATTTAGTTGGATGATGTAGTGGGGAAGTAGTAAAGTGGTATGTTATCAGACGCACCCTTAACATCTTTGTTATCTTATAGTTAAATCAAAAATAATTGCAAAATTTAGTGGTTTTTACTTTTCATTCCAGGAATTTAAAGGTAAAATAAACTTGAGAATTGGGATTCTAATTCTCATAAATAAAAAATAACTTTACAGAAATAAAAGCTGTCAGGTATTTTTCGGCAAATGTAGCGAGAATACCGTTTTCCCTGAATCATTTGCTATGGATAAAGTGCCTTCGTGCTGATTGACAATTTTGCGAGCAATTGAAAGTCCAAGCCCGACACCTTTTTCTTTCGTGGTAAAAAAAGGATCGAAAATCTTTGGAATAAATTTTGGGTCAATGCCAGCGCCGGAGTCTTTAACTTCGACCATGCAATACCTACCGTTTTCGGAAGTGCGAAAAGCGATTTGTCCGCCGTCCGGCATTGCTTGCAGGGAATTGATTGCCAAATTCAGCAAGACTTGTTTGATTTGTTCGCTGTCAATTAAAACTTCAGGCAAGTTTTTCTGCAAATCTTTTTTGATTTTTACTGACTGAGATTTTTCTTGATTTTCAACGAGCGCGGCAACAGATTCGACGATTTTGTTCAAATTATTTAATTGCACGGATAGTGTGGCGGGACGCGCAAAACGCAAGAATTCGCCAACGAGCTTATCGAGTCTTTCAACTTCTTTTTTGGCTAAACCGGCAAATTCACGGCGCGGACTATCTGCGGCAAGTTCTTCCTCAAGAATTTCAACCGCACCTTTAATTGCCGCGAGCGGATTGCAAACCTCGTGAACGATGCCGGCAGAAAGTTCGCCCAAAGAGGCAAGTTTTTCAGCTTGGAGAAGCTGCTCAAAGGTTTTTTGCAGTTCGTCGTAGGCTTTCTGACGCTCGGCGCGTTTTTCTCAGCTTTTTCCCGCATTTGCTTGAGCCGGTCGCCGAGTGCCCCCCGCACTGGTATAGTCCAAAATTTTCTGCAAATCATTGCGCCGCGCTGATAATCGCTCCCAAACCCACTCCGACGACTTCAACCAGACGCAGTGTGCGCCGCATTTAGCACGTTTGATTTTCAGATTTCCGCACTTTTTCCATTTATTACGCCTCTTTTTTTCTCTAAAAGAGTGTCGATCGAAATCCGTCATGCACCGACGATTAGGAGAAAGACGGAGCTGAACAGCATCGCCAAATCCGTGCGCGATTCGTGCATAAAACCCCAGAATCCATAGTAAGATACTTTTCTCAAACTGAATCCTAAAAATTCCTGCCCGAGAAGGATCGGGATTTTTGTCGAAACCAGCGCGACGAACATCACCGCGATGAGCGGAACGGCGGCAATTCGCGTGAAAAGCCCGAGAATAATCAGAGTTCCGCAAACTATCTCGGCAATACCGACAAACGGCGCGATTGTTTCGGAGTTCGAAATCCCGATTTTAGCAAAACGTCCTGCTCCGACTTCTTCCGAAAATAGAAATTTCTGAATGCCCTCAGATACAAAAACCGCACCGACGACCAAACGGATTAGAATTGTGGCGGCGGGCGCATTGGTTGTAAACATCCGTACAAAAAATTTCATATACCCTCCGATAATGAATTTCTATTCCAAAAGCAGAGTTTTATTACTCTGCTAATACAAAATCATTGAAATATTAGTTTTTAAATGTGTCATAGATAATGCCGTAAATTTATTGACGTTTCAGATTCAAACTAAAAAGTGAGGAAGAAACTTAAACAAACTTTTACCGCAAAAAGTTTTCAAGCTGTTCGGTATTTTTGACGATTATTTTACCGCGAATAATCTCTACATAATCTTTTTTGGCGAGACTGCGAATAGCACGAATGGTGGTTTCAATGGTCAAACCGGACATTTCCGCAATATCTTGCCGCCGAAGAGTTATTTTTTTCGGCTGACTTTCATTGCTTTCGATTGTTAATCTTAGTAGAACTGTTCCGACTCTTTTTTCCGACGAAGGCGTGGTTAGAATTTGAACCGTTTCCGTTCGATCCCGCAAAAGACCGCACATTCTTTCCATAATGATGGCGGAAAACTCACTTGACTCTTTCATCAAGTTGAGAAAAGCAGGACGCGGTAAAAAAAGAAGTTGTGTTTCTTCCATTGCGATGGCGGTTGCCGGAAACTTTTTTCCGTCAAGTGCCGGAGGGATTGCAAAAATTTCTCCTGTCTGAAAGATTCCGATAATGACTTCCTTGCCGACATCGGGAAAACGCACCATCTTGACTTTGCCTTTCAAAACAATCGGCAA
>CALMEH010000286.1 GCA_937863115.1 uncultured Acidobacteriota bacterium | reverse complement strand
AGGGCGCTCAGGGCGGCGGAATATACACACAAGGCGGTAATGTAACGCTCAATAACTGCGCCGTAACAAATAATTCATTAATTACATCGGGAGGACATGGCGCGGGCATTTTCAGTCTCGGTTTTAACGCAGGCAGTGCGGTGGTCATCAACAACAGCACGATTTCCGACAATTATATCAACGGTCAGGGATCAGGCGGCGGCATTTACAGTGCCGGACTTACGAATCCCGCCACGCTGACCGTTACCAACAGCACTATTTCCGGTAATTACATTTCTATCTCAGAGGACTTTTCCTCGATTTTCGGCGCAGGTATCTTCATTAGACAATTTTCCCAATCCTTTGCAACTTTAACTCTGACCAACAGCACGGTTACCGGAAACCGTCTGACCTATTCCGGTTCTTTCGGATTCTCAACCGGCAGCGGCATTTACAACGATGGAGCCACGGTCAATGCGCGAAACAGCATCATTGCCGGAAACACCGTTTCTGCGGGACAGAACGGAACTGTTGGTGGACCCGATTTTCGCGGAAATTTGACTTCGCAAGGCTACAACCTGATCGGCAACACGCAAAGCACGACCATTACGGGCGATACGATGACCAACATTCTCAATCAAAACGCCCGCCACGCGCCGCTCGGTTTCTACGGCGGCACGACGCAAACGCACGCGCTTCTGTCCGGTTCTCCGGCAATCAACGCCGGAACTTCCGTTAATGCACCGCCGACCGACCAACGCGGCGCATCGCGCATCGGCAATGTGGACATCGGCGCGTTTGAACGGAATAATTCAACAAACGGCGGAAACTTCGTCGCCGAACTTCCGCGAGGCACAACCGGCGTTCCGTATAATTACACGCTTGTCCCGAACAACGGCGCATTTACTTATTCGCAATCGGGCGGAACTCTGCCGACGGGCATCAATCTGACAACCGCACTTGCACCAAACGCCGTCGTTGCCGTTGGCGGAACGGCGATGATGGGCGGAATTTATAACTTTGAGGTAACGGCAACCGACGGCGCGAATACAAACGTAACTAACTACCGCGTCCAATTTCTCGCACCCGTCGCGGCGGGAGTTTCCATCGGCGGGCGCGTGATGTCAACGGATGGGCGCGGAATTAGAAACGCGATTGTCGTGCTGACACTCGCAAGCGGCGAAACAATCCAAACGCGCACCGGAACATTCGGCTATTTCCGCTTTGACGACATCGAAGTCGGACAAACGGTGGTTGTCTCGGTCTTTTCAAAACGGTTTCAATTCACGCCGCAAATTGTTTCGGTGGCTGAAAATATTGATGGTTTGGATTTCATTGCCTCAAACGAATAAAAGCCGCCGCGCCAATTCGACTTTGTTTTTAAGGTGAGTAAGATATAAGAAATATGCTTACTTCCGATTTAGCAATGAGTTACCGGCGCGGCGAAAAAATATTTCCGTTTTTGATTCAAACCGACAATCTCGGATTTTTGCGCGATGCCGAAAGTTTAGTCGAAATTTTTGAACAATCGATCAATAAAACACGCGGCGAAATCGAGCGCGAACTCGAAGAATATATCGGCACGGGAACGGATTACAACATTTTGCGCGGCTTGATAAAATTGCTTAAAGACCGTTCGGAATTTGAAGTTTCCGCACCGGCAGAGCCGCTCGAAATTCGCCAAAAAGTCTTTCTCGAAGCGAAAAAGTTTCATCCGGTTTTGCCGAATTCCGAAGCGAAAACAGAAGTTTTAAATTTGATTGCCAGCGAATTTGAAACCGATGCAAAAACAATCGCCGCCAATCTTTACGCCGATTTGTCCGCGCAGCAAAGACTTACGGAATTTGAAACAATCGAGCCGGAAACCTTGCTCGACCTTTATAATTTGTCGCAAGCGCAAGCGATTTTTTATCGTTGCGTTGAAATGAAAATTCGAGTCGCGCCGTCGGACGCGGCAAACTATCGCGCCGTTTTCGGTTGGGTAAAACACTTCGGTTTAATTCATTCAGTCAGCGGAAATTCTGAAAAAGGTTACGAAATAACTCTCACGGGCGCGGCTTCGCTGTTCCAAAAATCTCAAAAATACGGTATCCAAATGGCAGTTTTTCTGCCCGCGCTTCTGCTCTGCGGAAATTGGAAAATGCGAGCCGAAATCAACGACAAACGCGGCATACTTTTTTACGAATTAACCAGCGAACAAACCGAACTCGTTTCAAATCGCCTCGACCAACCCGAATACGAAAACCCGATTCACGAAAAACTTTTAAAGGCGTGGGAAAAGTCCGCTGTTGAATGGAAGTTGAAGAAAAATAAGGAAGTTATAGATTTAGGCAAAACCGCTTTTATTCCCGATTACGTTTTAATTTCGCCCGATAAAAAGAAAATTTACTTGGACGTTTTAGGTTTTTGGACACCGAAAAGTTTGCAAAAAAGATTAGAAGAATTCCACGCCGCAAACTACAAAAAATTTATTCTCGCTGCTTGGCAAGATTTACGCGGAAGCCGCGAAGAACCGACTTTCGACAGTGAAAACGTCGTCTTTTTCAAATCCAAACTCGAACCACTTTTAATTAGTGAAATGGCGAGAAAATTAATCTGAGCTATTCAAACAAACTACGATTTTCGCCTTTCTTTGCATCGTAAAATTGCCGTGCGTCCGAGCGTTTTTGCGAAGTGTATTCTTCGCTCGTATTTCGTGCGACGACTTCGTATAAAATCGCTTGTTTGTCGTCTTTTTTGCGTAAAATTCTGCCGAGCCGCTGAATATGTTCGCGTGAAGAACCTGAACCCGATAAAATAATTGCAACCGAAGCATCGGGAATGTTTACGCCTTCGTTCAAAACTTTTGATGTGCAAAGCGCGAGAACGTCGCCGCGATTGAATGCGTCGAGCCAGAATTTGCGTTCTTTGACGTTGGTTTCGTGCGTTATCGAAGGAATCAGATAATCGTTC
>CALMEH010000285.1 GCA_937863115.1 uncultured Acidobacteriota bacterium | reverse complement strand
GGAATTTTGCGAGTCCGGCAGACGGCGGACGCGGACGTTTGCAATGTTTTATTTGGACAGGTTCGACACCCGACCGCGATGCCGCGCTTGATAGCCAATACATTTTTCACGAATTAACACACGGAGTTTCGAGCCGTCTGCACGGCAACGGCAGCGGTTTAGGCAACCAAGGCGGAATGATGGGCGAAGGTTGGTCTGATTTTTACGCAATGGCGATGCTTTCAGAACCGACCGATGACCAACTCGGAACTTACACGCTTGCCGGTTACATTATGCATCTGCTCAGCGGTATGGAATCGAATTATTATTACGGCATCCGCCGTTTTCCGATTGCGCGAAAAGCATCAGTCGGCGCAAACGGTTTGCCGCATAATCCTTTGACTTTCGGTTATTTAAATGTCGGATGTGATGCACAAATCGGCACAACAACCACAAATCCGAACAGCGCATTTCCGCGAAATCCGATTATCGCAACTTCAGGAAATTGCGCTCAAGTCCACAATGGCGGCGAAATTTGGGCTTTAGCTTTGTGGGAAATGCGCGGCGAATTGATTAACCGACACGGCGCGGCGGAAGGCAATCGCCGTTCTTTGCAATACACGACCGACGGAATGAAACTCACGCCAATAAATCCGAATATGTTGCAAGAACGTGACGGAATTATCGCCGCCGCTTTTGCTTCCGATTCGGCGGATGTTCCTTCAGTTCGGCGTGGTTTTGCGATTCGCGGAATGGGTTTTTCGGCAAGCGTCCAATCAGCAACCGCCGTTACCGAAGCGTTTGATGTGGCTGATTTGAATGCAAGTTCGGCAACCGTAACAACGGGCGACAATCTGCTCGAACCGGGCGAATGCAACGCACTTAATGTGCCGATTGTTAATTTTTCGCAAACCACCGCAACGACTGTGAACGCGGTGCTTTCAACTACAACTTCGGGCATTACGGTAACTCAGCCGAATTCGATTTATCCGAATATTTCGGCGGGTGGCACGGCAAATAATACAACTGCGTTTCTCGTTTCGGTTGATAATTCGGTGATGTGTTACACAACGGCAAATTTCACTCTGACCGTAACTTACGAGGGCGGTGGCGGCAGTTCGCCCGCGACTTTTAATTTTTCTCTGCCCGTAGGTTTATTGGGAAACTACAATTTTACATCTGCGACTGGAACGATTCCCGCAGGCGGAACGCTCGTTCCGGGCAGTGCGGCTGACGAAGCATCGGTGTCAATTTCGCTTCCCGCCGGTTGGACATCTTCGATTTACGGCGTTCCGGTTACGTCTTTAAGCGCAAGCACGAACGGAACTCTGACCGCTAACGCCAATGCCACCGCGCCGTTCACGAATACCTCGCTTCCGGCAACATTTTCCACAAATCCAACGATTTTCCCGCTCTGGGACGATTACGATATGGACGCGGCGGACGTTACAGGCGGCGGCATTTATACAAACACTATCGGAACTGCGCCGAATCGTCAGTTTGTTATTGAATGGCGGGCGCAACATTTCAACGAAACGACAAACGGACCAATTACAACTAATTTTGCTGTTGTGCTAAACGAAGGCTCGAACAATGTCAGCTACATTTACGCTTCAACGGGCATTGCTCCGAATCAAAACGGCGCAAGCGCAACCGTCGGTATTCAAAAACAAAACAGCGATTCACAATTCGTCCAACATTCATTCAATCAAACGGTCATCACACCTGGAACGCAATTAAATGTCGTGCTATCTGCCGGACAATGCACGGCGGACACAACGGGTATTTGCTTCGCTCAACCACGAGCGCGGGCGGATTTTGACGGCGATGGCAAATCGGATATTTCGGTTTTTCGTCCATCGGAAGGAAATTGGTATCTGAATCGTTCGACGGCAGGTTTCGGCGTGGTCAAATGGGGAATTTCAACCGACAAAATCGTTCCCGGCGATTATGACGGCGACGGCAAAACCGATTTTGCCGTGTTCCGCAAAGGCGAAAACAGCACTTGGTATATTTTCAACAGCGCATCAAATACAGTTCGCGCCGAACTTTGGGGCGCAAGCAATCTCGAACAACCGATTTTGTTTGACACGCTTGTTCAGGGCGATTACGACGGCGACGGCAAAACCGATTTGGCGGTTTGGCGAATTACCGATAATTTGAGCGAACCGGCGAGATTTTTAATCAAGCAAAGTTCGACCAATTCTGGAATTACAACGCAATGGGGCAGTTTCGGAGACCGTCCCGTTCCGGCGGATTTTGACGGCGATCTTAAAACGGATTTGGCAATCTATCGCGGCGGAACTTGGTGGATTTTTAACAGTGCGAACAATGTTATCCGCACCGAACAATTCGGTTTGAGCAACGACAAACTCATTCCGGCAGACTACGACGGCGACGGCAAAGACGATTTGGCGGTTTTCCGTTCGTCAAACGCGACTTGGTATATCAAAGATGTCGCCACCGTCCAATTCGGCGCATCATTCGACGTTCCCGTTCCCGCCGATTACGACGGCGACGAACGCACCGACATCGCCATTTACCGCAATGGAACTTGGTGGATAAACCGCTCAACCGCCGGATTGCAAGTTACAAACTTCGGTTTGAACAATGATATTCCGATTCCGAGCGGTTATTTACCTTAAAACGTGAAAAAGAAAAACGCCTAAATTTTCGTTGCAATGCCGAAAATTTGATGTATAATCAATCCGCATATTATGATTAATGATAAGTTGACGCTAATTTGCCTCGACACAAATGCTTATTCGCGTCCGTTTGACGACCAAACAAACGCGGATATTCAAGCCGAAGCAAACGCTTTTCTTGAAATAATCGCGGAGGTTAAAAACGGTAAAATTCTTCTTCTGGGTTCGGATATTTTAGATTTTGAAGTTTATAACGTCTTGAATTTGGAAAAACGCACCAAGATAAAAGACTATCTGCTTTTGTGCAGTCAGCACGTTGAAAATTCCGACGATGTGCTGAATCTCGGCAAGCAAATTCAAAGCGATTGCCATCTTCGGGCGCGTGATGCTTTGCATATTGCTTCAGCGATTATCGGACAAGCGCGATATTTTTTATCGTGCGATAAAAAAGTAACGGAAATGAAACAGGCAAAATGTTATCGCCGTTTGGCAAAGACGTATCGGACGGAATATTTTTCGGTAATGAATCCCGTTCTGTTCGCCGAAAAGATGAAAAAGGGAGAAATAGAATGAATACGACAACGATAGACGCAGACATTGTTCAGGAAGGCTGGAAAGTTTTGGTAGCAAAATTAGGACTCCAAAAAGCCACGCAATTCGTCGTCTTGCTCGAACGCGGAAAAGGCGATTCGGTCAAAGAAATAAACGATTATTGGGGAAATGCGAACATAAACGAAATTTATTCTCGCATTGAAGACTGGAAAACCAAGCCGAAAATATGAAAAAGCAATCCGATTTTTCAAAAGGCGTGCGCGGTAAATTTTACAATCCCGACGGCAAATTTAATCTACCGATTTATCTCGAACCCGAAATAGCCGAATTCGTGCGAAAACTCGCGGCAGAGAAAAATCTCGACCAAAGCCAAATCGTCAATCTGCTTTTGAAGAAGGATAAGGAGATTATTGAGGTTTGATGAGCGTTAATTTTTTTTGCAATGCCGAAAATTTGAGGTATAATCAATCCGCACATTTAAAGTAGAAAATATTTTAAGGAGATTCGATTATGAAAAAGAGCTACTTAGAAACGATTTTGTTAATTCTCTTTCTTGTCAGTAACTTGTCGCAGACCTCTAACGCACAAACGGTTACAGCAACGTCTGCGGAAAATACGAAAGTTCCGACTTCAAAGGAAACGAAACAAACGGACAACACGCAAACACCAACTGGAAGCGGCAATTCAGATTTAACACAAGTAGCACCGCGTAGTGATGTGATGATTACGGTCGGCGGTGGTAATCAATCCGAATTGCCCAAGCAATCAAATCTCAAATCTGACAGCAGATTGGCGGCGGCTTTGATGAATGATGATTTGACTGCTTTGAAAGATTTGATTGACAACAAGGGCGTTGATGTTGAAACACCGCTTGACCAATCGGGAGTCAAGGCTTTGCAATGGGCGGTTGAATGGTATTCGAGCAAGTCCGAATTATTGCCTGTGCAAGAACAGATTTTGAGGTTTCTGTTAGAGCGATGCGCTGATAAAACTCAACCGCTGGCATGGCTGAAACAACAGAGCGCGGAAATAAATGAAAAACTTGATAAAGCCGTCAGAGAAAATTATATGGTCAGGGTTTGGCAGAGCAAAAAAGACGGTAATCAGAGGGTTCTCAACATTGTTGCAAATGCTCCGGCTTGCACAAAAAAGACAACTCCAAATCAGAAACAATCCGAAGATGAAACAATCTCAACAACAGATTGGGTTGACGGATTTAATCTGCTGACCAGATGGATAATGATAAGAAATAATTCCAAGAAGCGTTGGATAACGATTACCGCCATCTATCTGCATACTTGCGAGAATGTTGCCATAAAATGCAGTGGCGACGGTTCGGCAGGCGGCGGATGGAATTTAGCTCCCGGCGCGATTGGAGCATTTGTGGCAGTTATGCCATCAGATTCTCAAAAACCGATGACATTTCAATACAACTATTACGCCGAATTTATGAAATAAGGAGAAATGAAAATGAAATATCGAAATCTATTTTTAAGTTTATTGACAATTAGCTTTGTGCTGTATTTTGGACTCACAGTTTTTGCCCAACGACCAACAGCGTCGCCGACAGGTAGTGGAGATTCAACAAAGCCTCGACCAAAAGATGTTTCTCCGACAGAAGTTAAGAAAGTATTGGATGCAGTTAAAATCCCCAATTCGACAACTAATTCCACTTCCAATATAACTCCAACGATAACGACTCCGAAACCTACGCCAATCATTTTCGACCCGACAAATCCACCTGATTTAACAGGAACGAAGTGGTATTCCAAATTTAAATACCAAAACCGCTTAATCATAGTAACAGTCGTATTTGATTCAGAAGGAAAAATTAAAAAAGAAATATTAGGCGATGGAATAATTTTAATTTCTGGCATATGGAGACAGGTTGGTCGTGACGTTTTTGTTTCTTGGAATAATACGAATGGAACAGTTTCTAATAATTGCCAGTTGCAATTAGGAGACGATGGAGCTATCTATGGAACATGTAAAAGTCCAAGTGACGGCAAATTAACTGAAGACCATTTAATCAGCGACAATCTAACCTTTTACTATTCGCGTGGACTTGCATATTCAAATTGGGGAGAAGTTGAACTTTCAATTCGCTACTATACAAAAGCAATTGAATCAGGAGAAACACATCCAAACATTTACATATGGCGGGCATATTCTTATTATCAAGTTGAAAAATATGACCTTGCAATTTCTGATTACTCTAAATTCATTGAAAATGAAAAAATTGTAAATTACTTTATATTTATAGTAGGTGTTTATGAAATGCGAGGTGCTTGTTATTTGAAAATAAAGGACTATCAAAAAGCAATTTCTGATTTTACCAACGCAATTGAAAAGAAAGATAGTCCATTCAAGTCAAAATTTGCATTGACGGCTAGAATTGTGGCATATGAAGCAATTGACAGAAAAGACTTAGCGGATGCAGACCGAAAAACTATAGCTGATTTTGCAACGCGAGGGAGATTGACTGGGGAAGAATATAAATAGTTTGCCTCCAAAGGTAAGGATGATTGCTTGTTTCAATTAAGCCTCTGCCGAACAATTAATGAACGTGAGTGCGAAACAGCGATTTTCATTCAGCGTTGTCCTTTAAATCTTAACGAGTTTTCTGGCGATTTCGCGCCACGTCAACGCCGTCGTTAATCCAAACTCACAAGCGTCAAACTCGAAGTCGCATTTGTGCCGTAATGTTGACATATTTTTAAGAAAAGCGAAAATAAAAGCAGAGGTTTGTTATGATAAACGAGGAAATTTTACGCGAAATCAAATCACTTCCGCTCGAAGCGCAAAAGCAGATTGAAGATTTTGTCGCCTTTTTGCGTGAGCGTTACAAAAAAGCGCAATCAAAATCAGTTCCGACTACCGATTTAGAAGCGGAAGCCTTTGTCGGAATGTGGAAAGAACGCGAAGATATGCACGACGCTTCGGCTTGGGTTCGTAATTTGCGCGAAACACATTGGGGCAAATGATATGGCTTTGACCATTGTGGATTCCGACATTCTGATTAATGTGGCGCGTGGCGATACGGAAGCGATTAACTGTTTGTCGCGCCTCGAAGAAACTTCCGTTTTGGCAGTCAGCGCAGTTACGCAGATGGAATTGATTGTCGGCTGTCGGAATAAAACGGAATTGAGAGACCTTGAAAAATTTTTCAAACGCTTTCAAATTCTGCCAATCACCAATCAAATTTCCGATTACGCCGCCAGTTTGCTCAAAACATATTTTTTAAGCCATGGTTTGCTGATTGCCGACAGTTTGATTGCATCAACCGCAATTATTCACAATGAAACATTCATCACAAAAAATCAGCGCGATTTTCGGTTTATCAAAGGTTTGAATTTATTGCCTTATCCGTAATTAATCCAAACTCACCAGCGTCAAACTCGAAGTCGGACTGATGCCGTTCAGCGCGTCTTTGAGCATCGGGACGAGGCATTCGGCTTCCATGTAATCTCTGCCTAAGAGTCGGCGAAAGCGTTTGTCTTTGGTTTCGCTGGTTAATTCTTTGAGCATTCCTTTGAAAAATGCGGTAACGAGTTCGGGCGCGAATTGTTTGCCGGAATTGCGTTGCAAGTCTTCGATAATTTCGTTTGCCGGACGGCGGCGTTTGTATGGACGGTCAGTCGTCATTGCGTCAAACGAATCGGCTAAGTTCACTATTTTTGCGACATACGGGATTTCACGGTCAATCAAACCGTCGGGATAACCGCGTCCGTCCAATCTTTCGTGATGATATTTTGCGGCAAGCGGAACATCCGTATAAGGATGATGAATCGGCAATAAAATTTCGTATCCGACGGACGGATGTTTGTTTAATTCCGCTGATTCTTTGGCGTTGATGCGATACGGCGCATTGATGATGTTGCGTTCGACAGTTAATTTTCCGACATCGTGCAAATATCCGGCAACGGCTACGCCTTCGATTTCGTTTGCGTCATAGCCTAATTCTTGCGCGATAATTTCCGAATATTTCCCAACTCTGACCGAATGACCTTCGGTGTATTTGTCTTTGCAGTCAATCGCGGTCGCAAAGGCTTTGACCGTATCGGCATAAGTCATTTTCAAATCATCATAAAGCCGCCGGTTTTCGTCGGCGCGACGTTCGAGTTCCGCCATCAAATTGCGTTGCGCGATACCGACTCCGATATGCCGCGCCATCGCGCAGATGATTTCTTTGTCGTAATCCGAATACGCTTCGCCATTCGCTTTTTCGCCCAACAAAATCACTCCGACAATTTCATCACGAATAATCAAAGGCACAAGCAATTCGATTTTTTTGCAGTCAAAACTCCGGTCATAAACCTGAAAAAAAGGCAGAACCTTTGCCTGTTCAACTTCAATCGGATACAAACCATTGACCAAAAATTGTCGTTCGTCTTCGTAACAAAGATTCATCGAAAGCGGAAAATCTTCGCCCATATTTCGCACGACAATCATATTCAATTCGTGTCCGAAACGTGAGTAACGCGCCACGCCACCACGCATAATCGCCAAACTTCCAAGCAATAGATGAAGCGATGTCCGCATCATATCTTGAAAATTCTGCTTTTGCGAAACTTCCGAACCGAGTTCCGCCAACGCGCCGAATGTGTGGATTAGTTTTTGTTGATTTTCCATTTTTGATATTTGATTTTTGATCTTGGTCTTCGGTTT
>CALMEH010000284.1 GCA_937863115.1 uncultured Acidobacteriota bacterium | reverse complement strand
CGCATCTTGTCGAAAAAGATTTACAAGTTTCCGAACACATCGAAGACGCAATCGAAGGCGCAGATGTCGTGATGATTTTGCGAATCCAAAGTGAACGAATGGATTCCGCTTTTTTCCCGACCTTGCGCGAATATTCGATTCATTACGGTTTAACCAACGAACGCCTAAACCTCGCCCGCAAAGACGCAATTGTTCTTCATCCCGGACCGATGAATCGCGGCATCGAAATTTCTTCGGACGTTGCCGACAGCTCGCGCAGTTTGATTCTTGACCAAGTAAAATACGGCGTTGCGGTCAGAATGGCGGTTTTTTTTTTTGCGGCAGGCGGCACGGCAATCGGCGGATAATGTTTTTGATTAAACCCATAATTTCTTTGAAGATTTCATTCAGTCGCTGAAGGCGACAAATATTATAGCCTAGCGAGAATCGCTAGGTTTAGGTTAACCGACTCCCCGACGCTGAAAGTGTCAAACAAATTTTGGCTAAATGTTGCTCACTTTCAGCGAGCAAATAGCTTGTTTGTCGTTTTCCTAGCGATTCTCGCTAGGCTATAATGTTTGTCATCTTCGATGACTATGAAATGAGAATTTTTTGATTTTCAAGCGAAAATATATATGTCAAAAAATAAAGAATTTACAGTTGAAGTTTCCCAAGCCGAACACAACAAACAACTTGCTGAAGGTTTACTTGAAGACGAGATTTTATCGGTCGGAAAACACAATTTCAAACGCGGCGGTTTTCGGGCAAGACATCCGAATTTTAAGTCGAAAGATTCAAAAACGCGCATCAACATTTGCGTAGATTCAGACATCTTGCAACATTTTCGCAAACGCGCCGAAAGCGCAAATTCCGCGCCATATCAAACGCAAATAAACAACGAACTCCGCGCCATTATGAAACGCGATTTAGCACAGGAAAAAGCCGAAATTGACGCAACTGCAAAAAAATTACTCGAAGACGACGATTTTTTGAAAGCGTTGTCGGAAAAGTTAAAGGAAAAGAAATTGCAAACGGCTTAAATGAAAGAAGAAACTATTACATTATTTCGTCCTGTCGGCACAAAGGAATTAGATTTAATCGAAGCAACCGATTTCACAGCATTTCCCCCGCGTCTGCCCGAACAGCCGATTTTTTATCCGGTCTGCAACGAAGAATACGCCGCACAAATCGCCCGTGATTGGAACGCGAAATATAACGAAGATAAAGTCGGCTACGTTACAAAATTTGAAGTCCGAACAGATTTTTTGGACAATTACGAAACCAAAATTGTCGGCGGTAAAACGCACGAAGAATATTGGATTCCGGCAGAAGATTTGGCAGAATTTAATCGAAATATTGTCGGTAAAATCGAAGTTATTGCGGAGTTCAGAGGATAAGTATCAAAGCACTTTCTTCTAGGGCTCTGCCGTTCTGATGAGCGGAAAGTCTCTGACTTTCCGAACGATTCTCCAAAAGTTTTGAGGC
This sequence comes from uncultured Acidobacteriota bacterium, assembly GCA_937863115.1. Taxonomy (GTDB): domain Bacteria; phylum Acidobacteriota; class Blastocatellia; order Pyrinomonadales; family Pyrinomonadaceae; genus CALMEH01. The sequence continues at coordinate 1,607 of CALMEH010000284.1, read as the reverse complement.
TGTGCCTCGCTTTCAGTTATGTTTTATATTTCAAAAGATAATCCTTGCTATTATTTCACCTCAGTTGCAAACAATCGGTTGCCTGTTTTTCGCACCGATAAATTGAAAGAAATAGCTTGCAAAGCAATTGACGAAGCACGAAAATCTTCTGGAATTTTTATATTTGCATACGTCATAATGCCCGACCATTTTCATATAATAACGGACAGCAAACTGAAACCTTCCGAAATTCTGCGCTACCTGAACGGCGTTACAGCAAGGCGCGTTATTGATTATTTGAAAGAAAATAATTTCACTTTGTCGCTTGATAAATTAAAACAATCGGAGAAAAAGCGAGGTTACAAATATTCACTTTGGGAACATCATTCGGATACTTTCACAATTACTTCCGAATCAATGTTTATGCAAAAAGTGAACTATATTCATCTGAATCCGATTCGGGCAGAATTGGTTGAAAATATTGATGATTATTTATATTCGAGCGTTCGGATTTGGAAAAGAAAACCAATTGAAAACGAGCCTTTGGAAATGGACATCGGAAAGATAAAATGGAGAGAGGCGTAGCCTCGAAAGTTTTTAGAATGTAACGGAAAGTCAGAGACTTTCCGCTCATCGGCGGGCGAAGCCCGAAGAAACACTATATTTCTAAATTTATAATAAAACTTTTAATCGCTAACGGTCATTTTAATAAACCATTGAAATTGTTATTTGTAGAGAAAAATAATGTCAGTTAATGAACTAACAAAAAGTTGGCAACAAGGTTTTCAGTATTTTAATCCAATAGCTCACGAACTAAAACATAGCTATAGTGAAAGGTGGTTTAGAATTCATACTTTGCCAGATTCAAAAAGATATGCCGAAAGTAATGAAGAGTATAAAGAGATTTGCGATAGACATAATATGATTTTGTCTGACTTAATTGGTGTCGAAAATCCTTTTTTTCTTTTGACTGCAAATTATCGAATGATAAATGAAGAACCGACACAGGATAAAAGACTTGTGAAACTAAACTTACAATCCGAGTATTGGAGAAATATTTGCCCGTTTGAAGATTCGCCCGAAATTTATTGGGATATTTATTTTGATGAATTGATTTGGAAAGAAAATTCTTTAAATGATTTGCTCTGTTTAGTTGCTGACGAGGAAATCAGTAATGTTATATTTTTTTCTGCTCGTAAAAATCTAATTTATCATCCATACGACGGCGGTGCTGATATAATTCTCGAAACAACAGAACTGCGAGATTTTTACAAAAATAAATACAAAGATTGGTTATCGAAACATCCGAAAGGATTTTAATTTTAATGAAACTTTTAATCGCTAACGGTCATTTGATTGACCCTTTATCACAGGAAAATACGGGAATGAATGTTTTAATCGAGGACGGCAAGGTTGTCGCTTGGTTGAAACACGGTGAGTCTGTGCCGGAAGATGCGGAGGTTTTTGATGCTTCGGGGTTGTTGGTTGCGCCCGGATTTATTGATTTGCACGTTCATCTGCGCGAGCCTGGACAGGAGCATAAGGAAACGATCGCGACGGGTTGCGCGGCGGCGGTTGCGGGCGGTTGGACGAGCGTTTGTCCGATGCCGAATACGAATCCGGTCAAT
>CALMEH010000283.1 GCA_937863115.1 uncultured Acidobacteriota bacterium | reverse complement strand
AGGGAAGTTGTTCGCTGATTGCGGCGTAAGCGTAAAGCATCGCGGGCGAAATTTCTGTTGAATCGTCATCCAAAGCCTTTTCAAAATCGGCGATTGAATTGAAAATTTCGTTGCCTTCATCAGCTAATTTTTCGGTTGAAGCAAGATTTATAACAACGACCGAATCGCAAGATTTTTTGAATTCACGCAAATTTTCGCAAATTTTTTCTAGGCTCGCGCGGTGCGAATCGTTTGCAAAAGTATTTTCACCTTCGATGTTTTCGAGAAAGTTTTTATTCCCGACGGCTCGCCAAGGTTTGATTTGGCGCAATTCAATTTCGATTGCCACAAACTGTTTGTGCGTCAAAACATCGTGTTCTTCCGCCGCTTTTGCAAGGTGTTCGCCGAACAAATCCCAACCCGCGAACGTAATGTTCGCATAATTTGCCAAATCGCGCACGAGATTTTCGTCCAAACCCGCCAACGGCAAACCTGTCGTGTCAATCAAACCTTTTTTAAATAATTCAACGCCCGCAACCATTGTCGTGCCGACCGCGCCGCCGAGTCCGATGATTGCTATGCCAAGTTTTCTATCGCTCATAAAAAACTAAATTTTACAACGATTTTTGGCAAAAGGCATTTGGGAAATGCAAAAACAGTGCATCTGTTTAAACAACTGCTCTATGCAGATTTTGCTTTTCTCAAACACTTACGGTATGAGTTACGTTACAGCTAACTTCATTTAATTTAACGTCGGAAAACTTTGGTTTTAATCTCTAATCAGAGGGACGCATCGGAATTTCCAACGCTTTGATCCGCGAAATCAAGGTAGTAGGTTTTGAGCCGAGAATTTCCGCCGCGCCTTCGTTTCCGTAGATTCGGTAGTTCGATTTTTGCAGGGCTTCGATGATGTTTTCGCGCTCCAAATTTTTCAAATCCGAATAAGTCAAAATAGATTTTTTTACTTCAACTTCTTTATTTTCAGTAATAATCATTTGGTTTAAAACCTGCGGCATTGTGAAACTAAGACGGTTGCATTGCGCCAGGATAATTGCCCTTTCGACAATATTTTGCAGTTCGCGGACGTTGCCCGGATAAGAATAACTTTGCAGAGTTTTGATGTCATCAACGGTTAACTGGAAAACTTTGCAGTGCATTTTGGTTGCAAATTGTTCAAGAAAATGCTTGGTCAAAGGCTCAATATCTTCGATCCGTTCACGCAATGGTGGAAGATGAATTGGAAAAACGCTAAGCCGATAAAACAAGTCTTGGCGAAAATTGCCTTGTTCAACTTCTGCCCATAAATCCCGATTTGTAGCTGCGATTATTCGCACATCAACAGTTCGGGTTTTATCTTCGCCAACTCGTTCAAATTGTTTTTCTTGTAACACACGCAAGAGTTTGCCCTGCATTTGCAAAGGTAGTTCGCCAATTTCATCAAGAAAAATTGTGCCACCATCAGCGAGTTGGAAACGCCCAATGCGGTCTTTGAATGCTCCTGTAAAAGCACCTTTGATATGACCAAAAAACTCGCTTTCAAACAATTCGTTGCTAATCGCCGCACAATTTACCCTGACGAGTGGCTTATCTTTTCGCAAACTCGCTTCGTGCAATGCTCGTGCAACCATTTCTTTGCCTGTTCCGCTTTCGCCAGTCAATAAAACTGTGGCATCCGAAGTGCCGACCAATTCGATTTGTTGCAAAATTTTTGTCCAAACGGGACTTTTTCCAATCAAAAATTTATGTTGGAGGTTTTCGCCAATTTCTTCTTTTAAATAATCATTTTCCTCTTCTAATTTTTGCCTAAGTTTTTCAATTTCTTCAAAAGCACGAGCATTGGCAATGGTGATTGAGGCTTGTTCAGCAAAAATTTTGAGCCATTCAAAACTTTCCTGTGAAATGTTTTTGCGTGAAAAAACGGCTTTAACCCCCAAAATATCGTCTTGAAATTTCAACGGATGCGCCGCAAAACCTTCGATTTTTTCAGCTTTAATCCAATCTTCGCGGACAATCCAAGCATTTTTTGTCGTCTGTAAATTGTCCAAATAGACGGATTTACCGCTTTCGGCAACGTAGCCGATTTTTCTGACACCGATTGGAAAACGCTTGAAATTACCATCAGCGTCAGTCCAAACTTTTTCACCTGCTCGACTTTTTCCCACACTCGCGGTCAAATGCAAACAAAGCTCCTGATTTGGACATTCCGGGCGCATCACGCAACTATCGCAAATATCACCTTTATCAATCAGCCAAATTCGTGCCAGTGCAAATTCTTCCTGTTTCAGGGTTTGCGAAACGATTGCTTGAAGCGTTTCCTGCATCGGACTTTTGCGAACAATTAACTCGGTTATCGAATGAAAAGCAATTTCGGTTGTCATAGATTTGAATGTAACGAAATCTCGTTGTTAATGCAATGTAATTTCGTTGAAACTCAAAATATCGTTGTGCAATTTTATTTAATAAAAATCCGTAAATGAAGTAAAACATAGGTTTAGCGTGTTTCTGACTTTTGGCACGCTAACTGCACTAATAGACAGCGTAACGAAAAGTTGCAAGTCATAATTTAGGATTTAGGAGAGAAAATAAAATGCAAAAAATTACAGCAATCAAACACGAAGAATCAACCGGAAAAGCCAAAGAATTATTGGATGGAGTCAACAAAAAACTCGGATTTGTGCCAAATATGATGGCGACAATGGCGAGTTCGCCAGCAGTTTTGGAAGGCTATTTGAATTTCAGTGGTGCACTTGGCACTTCCTTAAACGCAAAATTGCGTGAACAAATCGCCTTGACGGTGGCTGAGATAAACGGTTGTCAATATTGTGCTTCGGCTCATTCAACAATCGGCAAAATGGTCGGCTTGGACGAACATTCGATTGAAGATGCACGTCGAGCTTATTCGCACGATGCCAAAACTGATGCCGTTTTGAAATTTGCCAAAGCCTTGGTCATCAGTCGCGGAAAAGTTTCGGAAAGCGATTTTGAAGCTGTTAAATCAGCAGGTTACAGCGAAAAAGAAATTGCTGAAATCGTGGCAAACGTGGCGTTGAATGTTTTCACAAACTATTTCAACGAAACCGCCAAAACCGTGGTTGACTTTCCAGCCGTAGAATTTCCGTTAGTCAGTCAATCGGCACACGCATAAGCAAAAAAGGAGAAATTACCAATGACAACCGCAGCACCGAAACCGACTGATATTAAACCGCCGTTCACGCTTGAAACGGCGTTGGCAAAAGTAAAAGCCGCCGAAAACGCCTGGAATTCACGCGATCCTGAAAGAATCGCGCTGGCTTATACCGAAAATTCGGAATGGCGAAATCGCTCGGAATTTGTCAACGGGCGCGAAGAAATCAAGGAACTTTTAAGGCGAAAGTGGCAGAAAGAACTTGATTACAAGTTGAAAAAAGAGCTTTGGGCATTTAGCGAGAATCGAATTGCGGTTCGTTTTGAATACGAATGGCGGGATGCAGATGGCAATTGGTTTCGGAGTTACGGTAATGAAAATTGGGAATTTGACGAAAACGGATTGATGCAAAAACGGTTCGCTTCAATCAACGATGTTTCAATTCAAGAATCGGAAAGAAGAATTTTTTGAAATAAAAATTAGGAGACACAAGACAATGCAAACAGTTACAAAAACAGAAGTTAAAGAAGTTTTGAATGAAATGCTCGGCATCCTCCGTAAAGGCAGAATGACCGAAGGACAGGAAACATATTTTGCGGACGAAGTTGTTACGCAGGAAGGAAACAATTTGGCTTTGACAGGCAAACAAAACGCGATTGAACGATTGAACAATTTCAGAGAATCAATCGGCGTGGCTGAATTTATCAGCTACAAAATCGGCGATGTGGCGGTTGAAGGAAACACGAGTTTTTACGATGCGGTTTTGACTTTGAAATTAAATAACGGCGAAACGATCAGCCTTGAACAAGTTGTCAAAACAATTTGGAACGATGACGGCAAGATAGTTTTTGAACGATATTTTCATAGCTGAAATTTATTTTAGAAACTAAAATCGAAATTGGATTTGAGATTGAGTTGTAACCAACGACCAATCCCAAATCCAATTTCCCAAATCGAATTATGTTACACAAATTTTTTGATTTAACATTTACCGAAAGCGTCAAAAAGGCGCAGGAAAAATACGGTTCGCGCCGAAATTACGCGAGATTTGAAGGCGGAAAACCCGATTTTTACGGCTTAGGCGATGCCGAACAGGACTTTATCGAACAGCGCGATGGCTTTTATTTGGCAACAGTCGGCGAAAATGGTCAGCCTTATATTCAGTTTCGAGGCGGACCGAAAGGATTTTTGAAAGTCTTGGATGATAAAACGCTCGGTTATGCCGATTTTCGCGGAAATATGCAATATATCAGCATCGGAAATCTGAACGAAAACAAAAAAGCCGCGTTGTTTTTAATGGATTACGCGAGTCAAACCCGGCTCAAAATTTTAGTGACAGCCGAAGTAATTGATGCCAGAAATAAACCCGAAGTTGTTGAAAAATTGGCTGTTCCCGATTACAAAGCAAAGATCGAGCGAGCCGTAATTTTGCACGTCGAAGCCTTTGATTGGAATTGTCCGCAACACATCACGCCGCGCTACACGATGGACGAAATCAAGCAAATGATTGTGCCGATGACGGAGCATATCGAAAAATTGGAAAGAGAAATTGAGGAATTAAAGCGCAAGGTAATAAAAAAAGGTAAGCAAGATGAATGAGGTGACTAGAAAAGAAATTTTATCAATGAGTCGAATTGCTCATGAATTGACTGAAGTGTCCTACCAACAGAACATCTCAAAGCGTGGGGATTCGGGTTGGACTGAAAAACAAAGGATTCTGCTTGCAGATATGGCTCTTCATTTGTTGCAGACAGCTCTAAAAGATGGCGATCTTTCTGCGGAAGGTTTAAAGCGAAACCTGTTTTCGATTTTGACTATTTCTGACCAGTTTATTCAGGACGTAGATCTGAAAACTTTCGCACAGGAGTTGTATTCTTCTTAAAACTCCAGCCCCCAATCAATCGCCAAAAAATAAATTATAAGGTAGGAATTTGGATTTTATGAAAAAACTGATAATTCTTGGAAGTTCAAGAAAAAACGGCGACACGAAAAAAATTGTAGATGAAATAATCAGGATTTCCGGCTGGGATGTTCTCGATTTAAATGATTACAATTTCAGCTATTACGATTACGAACACAAAAATCTGGACGATGATTATCTGCCGTTGGTGCGAAAAATCATTGCCGATTATGATGTTTTGATATTTGCCACGCCGGTTTATTGGTATGCGATGAGTGGAATAATGAAAGTCTTTTTTGACCGTATCACCGATTTGCTTGATGAAGAAAAAGCCCTCGGCAGAAAACTGCGCGGCAAAAGTATGGCGGCGGTAAGTTGTTCCACCGGCGGTAATTTAGGCGAAAACTTCTGGCATCCATTTACTGCAACTGCCGAATATTTGGGTTTGGATTATATCTGCCATACGCACGCGATTGCAGGGAATGATGAAAGCGAAAATTTGAGCAAGTTTGTGGCAACGATAAATAAATTCGATAAGAAATAAACGATGCAGAAAAAGAAAATTTTAGGTATTTCAGGAAGCACCAAAGTCAATTCGACCAACGAGTTGATCTTGCGAGCGATTGCCAAAATTTACGGCAAAAGTTTGAATTTTGAAATTTATGCCGAAATTGCCGAATTGCCTCATTTTAATTCCGATTTGGAAATTGGCGAGCCTCCCGAATCCGTCAAAAAACTTCGCCAACTGATTGAAAATGCGGATGGAGTTTTAATTTCCACGCCCGAATATGTTTTTAGTTTGCCGGGAAGTCTGAAAAACGCGCTCGAATGGACGGTTTCGACCATAGTTTTTTCCGATAAACCGACAGCTTTTATCATCGCCGCTGCTTCGGGCGAAAAAGCATTTGAATCGCTGGATTTGATTTTGAAAACAATCGGCGCAAAAGTCGGTGAAAATTCCAAAATGATAATCAAAGTCGCCAAAGGCAAATTAAACTCAAACGGCGAACTTACCGATCAAAAGACGTTGCGGGAAATTGACAGTTTGATGAAGAATTTTACCGAAGTCATTGATTGACAGTCACTTACTTTTACCGATAATTTCCACAAAAGCCTTTGAGCCGTTCCGCAATTTTCGTTCCTGCGTTTCCAAATTCACTTCATAAAGCCCGAATTTTTGCGTGTAACCTTCCGCCCATTCAAAATTGTCGAGCAACGTCCAATAAAAATAACCGCGAACATCATAACCGTCTTTGATGGCTTTGGAAACGGCGTAAAGACTTTGTTTAATATACTTTTCGCGTCTGTCGTCTTTTGCGTCGGAAATTCCGTTTTCGGTGATGATAATCGGTTTTTTCAAGGCTGAAACGTCTTTGATTGCACGATAAATTCCTTCGGTGTAAATCGTGTAAGGCATATCGGTCATCGCTTCGCCTTCGACGGGCAAACTTTGCGTCGCTTTTTTGAAATCGAAATCGAAACGGAAAGCGTAGTGCGAATAATAATTTACGCCGATAAAATCAAGCGTGTTTGGCGCGTTTGCGTCTTCGTAGGTCAAATCAACTTCAAACGGAACGTGAAATTTCATTCGCCCATCGCGGAAAAAACCTAAAACGCCTTCGTTAAAAGTATTGCTCGAAATCCGCGCAATCGCCCAATCGCCCAAGTGCCAACGCCGTGCAGGTTCAAATTGAAAAATGCTCGTGGCGAGTCCGATTTTCCATCGTTCTTCAATCGGCGGTCTTTGCTGAAGCGGAGTTTTTAAGGCTTTATAAACTTCAACGTGCGCTTTCAACATATTTTTGAGAACTTCAGCCGCGAGTTTCGGATTTGGTTTTCCGGGCGGAAAAGCGGTGTTGAAATAGCCGCTCGTTACAAAAACATTCGGCTCATTGAGCGTTACCCAAAGATTCACGCGGTCGCGGTAGCGCACGAAAACAATTCTTGAAAATTCGACGAAATGTTTGATGTTTTCTTCTTTTTCAAACGCGCCAAGTTGTTCAAACCAAAGCGGATGCGTGAAATGATGAAGCGTTATCATCGGTTCGATATTGTTGGCTTTCAAGTCATTGATAAACTCGTCGTAATGCTTCAAGGCATCTTCGTTTATCTTCCCTTTTTCTGGTTCGATTTTGTTCCAAGCCAGCGAAAAACGATAGGAATTTACGCCCAAATCCTTCATCAATTTCACGTCTTCACGCCAACGATTCCAACCGTCAACCGCGATTTTAGCGTTGCTTTTATCTTTAATCCGCGACGAATCTTTTTCCCATTCTCCCCAATTCGTATTTTCGTTATTGCCTTCGATTTGGTGCGCGGCAGTTGCCGTTCCCCAATAAAAATCTTTCGGAAAACTAACGTCGTTCGTGTCAATTTTCGACCAGTCCCAGCGAGTTTGCGGATACGAAAAATGTAAATAAAAAACTTCTGCAACGTAAAGAACGGCAACAATTAAGAGCAGGAAAATCGTAATTTTGAAAAGTTTTTTCATCGGCTTTGACAGCCGTAGATTAACACATTGCGGGGCAAAAAATTAAACCAAACCTTCGCGCAAGGCTTTGGTAACGGCTTCGGTTTTTGAATGAACTTGCAGTTTCTCGTAGATATTATTGATGTGAAAAGCGACTGTGCCGGTTGAAATGCCGAGTTCGTAGGCGACGGTTTTGTAATAATGTCCTTCGGTGAGCATTTTCAGAATTTTTGTTTCTTGTTTAGTCAAATTTATTTCAGATTTTTCGGGCGGCGCAAATGTGCGGAAAAGATTGACGACGCGACGAGCAACATCGGGCGACATCGGCGCACCGCCGCCAAGAACTTCTTTGATTGCCGCAATTATCGCCACCGGTTCGGTGTGTTTGAGCAAATATCCGTTTGCGCCCGCGCACAAGGCTTTGAAAATTTTATCGTCTTCATCGTGAACGGTGAAAACGATAATCGGCAAATCGGGAAATCGTTCGCGCAAGATTCGTGTGCCTTCAATGCCGTTCATCTGCGGCAAGCCAATGTCCGTAATCACAAAATCCGTGCGCGAAATATCAAGCCGCCGCAGAGCATCTTCCATCGAACGATAATCGCCGACGCATCTAAAGCCGGGCGAAAAATTTATCATCGAACGCAAACCTTCGCGCAAATCGCGCTCATCTTCGATAATAGCGATACGGACGTTTTCAGATTCTATTTTTTCTTCTTGCCGAGTCATTACTTCAAACATACTTTTTAATTTCTAAATTTCAAAGTTGCACCGCTTGGCTATTATTCATTAAACATCAGGCAAACTAAGGAAATTTATAAATCTCAGGAGGATTTATTTGCACGGCTTTATTCGCCGCGTCAATAATTTTACCTAAATTTTCAATGTTCTTTTGCCCCGGACATTCAGTTCCGGCATACATTCGATGATATGATAAACCCGAATCGGTCTTGTTTTTGGCGAGCTTTATTGGAGTTCCGAACTGAATATTAAGCCAGCCGAGTAAGTCGCCGCAAGTGTCAATCTGTTCTTGCGTGAACAAAGGATTTTTCGGCGTGGAGATAACTTCAACGCTGACTCGCGTTCCGTCATATTTGAAACCGTCCACCGAAAAAGCCATCGCTTCGGTATCAATCATTTGAATTGCAGTTCCATCACGGTCAACAACAAAATGCGCGGATGAAGCCGGAGCTCTCGGATTAACTTTTCTTCTTTCGGTAACCGACATATTGAAATATGCCCAAACCTGTGCGACAGATTCGGTCGTGCCTGTCCAGTGTATAATTAAACCATCAGGTTTCTTTAAACCTTTGCTACGGACATCATCTTTTGAATTGAAGTTGCTTTTTATTGGACGATAGATTGCTTTATCCCAAATCATAATTTTAAAGTGTAGAAATTGTTTATTAGATTGGGAGAAATAAATTTAAGAAATTTCTCCCAATCTTTTGGAATTGCTTTTAAGGCACGAATACATTCGGCAAGGGATTATCGCCCGCGATGCCGAAGTTTAGAATTTGAACGCCTGAGACTGAACGGTTCAAAAACCAAGTCGAACTTGCTGAACGAAAAACGCTTGCGTCAATTCTGCCGTCGCCGTCGTAATCGCCGGGAACGGGCGTGTCGCCGTTTGCGCCGAATGGAAATGAATAAAACGACAAATCTTCGCTTCGCAGGACAAACCAATTTCCGTTTGAAGGTCGCCAAATCGCAATGTCCGCCTTGCCGTCGCCTGTGTAATCGCCTTGCACGGCTTTATCGGTCGCTATGCCGAACTGTGTAGCAAAAACTGCTCCATTTGAACTTCGACGAATCCACCATTCGGAGTTTCCGCCGTTGTTTCGATAAATTGCAATGTCAGCTTTGCCGTCGCCGTCGTAATCGTCAATTACGGGTTTATCTGTTGATGTTCCAAAACTTACGATGTCCGTGCCGCCCGAAGATTTTGAAATAAACCAGGTTGTGCTTGCCGGACGGAAAACCGCCGCATCTGTTTTACCGTCGCCGTCGTAATCGGCGGGCGCGGGAATATCGCCGTTTGCGCCAAATGGAAAAGCGTAGAATGATGAATCTTCGCTCCGTAAAATAAACCATTGTCCGGTCGAAGGTCGCCAAAAAGCGACATCAGTTTTGCCGTCGCCCGTGTAATCGGCGGGAACTAATTTGTCGGTTGATTGTCCGAATTGAAACGCGCGATTTCCGCCGTCGGACGAACGCAAATACCACCATTCGCCGCCGCTCGGACGGAAAATCGAAACATCAGTTTTCGCATCGCCGTCAAAATCAAATGGCGCGGTTACGAAAAAGGCATAGTTGAGATAAAAATAACCTACTTGGCTGGCGAATCCGTCAACGGCGATGTGATAAGTTCTACCCGGAACCGCCAGAAAAGTAACTCTACTCGTAGTTACGCCACTTGATTCATCATCATTTTCGGCAACTAAAGTCAGTGCGCCGATTGAATTTCCCGTATAAACAGCAAGCGTTGTATCGAAG
>CALMEH010000282.1 GCA_937863115.1 uncultured Acidobacteriota bacterium | reverse complement strand
GAAAATGTTTATGATAGAGTTGACTTATTCTATATGAAAAAACTTGATTATAAATTTACCATAATGCATAATGGTAAAAAATTCGAAATAACTAAATTATTACTTGATGGATCGAATATCGATAGTAGTAAATGGAAAACTACAATCTTTGAATTTTTTGATAATTTCGTTGATAACAATGCCGTTTTCGGCGTGCATACAAACCAAGCCGCCGCGTTCGCCCGCCGCTGACATTGCTCGATAAATCGTTGCATCGTCTGACAAAAACACGCCCGGATATGCCATAAATAATTTGAAAGACGTGATGCCTTCGTCAATCAACTTAAACATTTCCGGCTTGTGCGAATCTTCAAAATCAGTTGTGATAAGGTGAAAACCATAATCAATCACGGCTTTTCCCTGTGCTTTTTGATGCCAAGTATCAACGCCTTTGAGCATTGATTCGCCTTTGTTCTGCACCGCAAAATCAATAATCGTCGTCGTCCCGCCAAACGCCGCCGCACGAGTTCCGGTGAAAAAATCGTCTGACGAAGAAGTTCCGCCAAACGGCAATTCCATATGCGTATGCGGATCAATTCCACCCGGAATCACGAGTTTTCCGCTCGCATCAATCACCTTATCCGCTTCCATTTCAAGCATTTTTCCGATCAGCGAAACTTCGCCGTCTTCGATTAAAATGTCAGCGTGATAATCATCTACCGCCGTTACGATTCGTCCGTTTTTGATTAGTGTTTTCATATAGTTACATCACTCTTAAATCTTTAGCTGAAATGCTATTAGAATTTTCTAATAACTCTTTTATTTTAACTTTTAAGGTCTGGAGTTTTACATTTGGATAGATGAACTCTTTAAGATACATTTCAATATCTACAATAGATTCTTCGCTTAAAACCATTGCACAAAGTTTGTAATAGCAAACTACTTCCTTTGCATCTGGCAATAGACTTTCAAGATATGTTTCAGAAGCTAATTCAATAATTTCATCGAACAGATATGAATGACTTTCGTTCTCTGAAATTACAGCCCAAGTGTCGCAAACCAAATCGCTTCTTATTTTTGACGAAAATGGAATTAAATTTAAACCTGTCTTCAAAACTATACGACTTAGAGTATTTCCGTTTTTTACTCGCACACTAGCGGCTACGTCTAAAATCAATTGTTCAGGGTCTTTAAATCCAAATCCATTTCCTAAAACGTCAAGTAAATAAAGATAAGTTTCTTTGTCTTTATCTCTATGCCAAGGTTTAGGATCATTTTCCAATTCAAATAGACCGATGAATATACCTTTAAGTAATGTTTCTTCATTGACTTCAACTTTTCCTTCCTCAAATTGAAGTATGTCATTTCCACTTAAAAGAAATGGTAAACTCCCTTCAAATCCAGGCACAAAATATTTTTCCGCAAGTTTTCCATCGCTTGAACATTTTTGCCAAACTAAACTGTAATCTTCAAATTGACTCATTTTCAGAAATTACCTTTCATATTCTTTAAGCACTTCGGAAACCCAATGATCCCCACTATTGAATGTGTCTTCGGGATTACCAAAATAGATTTCGTCTGGCTCTAATTTTAAAATCAATGATTCAAACCCGTATTGCTTTGCCCAGTTTATAGTTTCCTTCCACCTTAAACTTTTTTCTTTGTCCGAAGAAAATATCCAGCCATTCAAAATTAAAGGAGTTGGTGGTTTGGGTAGTTGTGCGTTTTTTTCACTTTCTACAGCTTTTACTAATTTTTGATGAATTTCATTCCAAACTTTTGGAATTGGACAAATAAATTCTTTTGACATAACTCTCCTAAACCATCGCAAAGCCTTTATCCAAAGCCGCAATCAACTCATCAACATTATCCTTCGTCGAATTGAGCATCATCCCCGTGCGGATGACGTTGCCATATAAACCGCCTTTGCCGATGAGAACACCTTGTTTTTTGGTTTCTTCAAAAACTTTCAAAACAGCTTGCGGATTCGGTTCTTTTGTCTTTCTGTCCACGACTAACTCGATGCCTTGCATCAAACCTTTGCCGCGAACGTCGCCGATAAAGTCGTATCTTTCGTGCAATCCGCACAGTTGTTCGTAAAGATAATCGCCGACGATTCGACAATTTGTGCGTAAATCTTCGTCTTCGATAAGCTGGATAACGGCAAGCGCGGCGGCGGTCGAGACGGGATTTCCGCCGAAGGTCGCAAACGTCAAGCCGGGGAATTTGTCGGCGACTTCCGGCGTGGCAATTGTCCAGCCGATTGGTGCGCCGTTTGCCATTCCTTTCGCGCTCGTCATAATGTCGGGCGTTACGTTCCATTGTTCGATGCCAAACCATTTGTCGCCGGTTCTGCCCCAGCCGGTTTGCACTTCGTCCGAGATGCAAAGTCCGCCGTGTTCGCGGGCAATTTCGTAAGCGATACCGAAATATTCAGGCGGCGGCACGATAAATCCGCCGACTCCGAGAATCGGTTCAGCCATAAACGCCGCGATTTCGCCTGTTGTCGTGGTTTGGATAATTTCTTTGATGTCTTTCGCGCAAGCAATATCGCAACTCGGATATTCCAATTTGAATGGGCAACGATAACAATAAGGCGCGGGCGCGTGAACGACTCCGGCGACTTGCGAGGCAATCGGTTTCCACGTCGAATGTCCGATGCTCGAAAGCGCGGTCGCACTTCTGCCCGAATAACTGTGGCGCAAAACGATGATTTCGTGTCTGCCCGTGGCGAGTTTCGCGGCAAGAATCGCCGTGTCGTCGGCTTCCGTTCCGGTCGAAGTAAAAAATGATTTCTTCAAATTGCCGGGCGAAATTTCCGCAAGTTTTTCCGCTAAATTCGATTGATTTTCATTCGCATAAAGCGCGGATGTGTGCGAAATTTTATTGACTTGTTCAATAATCGCCGCGTTAATTGTCGGATTTGCGTGTCCGACGCTGACCGTCAAAACGCCGCCGAAACAATCAAGATATTTATTTCCCGCATCGTCCCAAACGTATTCGCCTTCGCCTTTAACGAGCGCGACCGGCTCTTGATAATATGTGGCAACTGCCGGAAAAAGAAACTCTTTATGTTTGCGGACAGCTTCGGAAACTGTGGTTTTTTGTTCTGTTGGATTCATATATTTTGCGTGTTATCTGAAAATTAGAAGTGCGCTAAAATATACGAAATATTGAGGAAAAAAGCAACAAAAAAGGTGCAGAATTGGTTGGTTTTTTTGCAGAAATACGCCCGAAGTAAGTGTGAAATAGTTTCTATACACTTACTTCGGGCGTATTTCTGCATTTAGTTTTAGCTTTGAATGTGCGCTTCGACAAACCAGAGCGATTTATCAATGCCACGCGAGATTTCGGTGAACAGGTCAGATGTATCTTTATCGCCGAGTTCGTCTGTTTCGTCAATGTTTTGGCGAACTTTTTTGCCGAAATCTGCCAAAGCACTTGAAAGCGCATCAACGTGGTCTGCGCCGTCCGTAATTTCAAGCGGATATTCGCTCAAAGTAGAATTTGCCGCTGCCGCGCGAACCGTGCCGATGGCTGTGCCGCCGAGCGTCGTGATGCGTTCGGCAATTAAATCCGTGTAACCTTCGACTTCCGTTGCTACTTGGTCAAAAAGTTTGTGCAACGCAATAAAACTCATTCCTTTGACGTTCCAATGCGCTTGTTTCGCTTGCGATTTCAGATCGCTGGAATCAGCCAACCGTGCGTTTAAAATTTCGATTATTTTTTCCCGATTTCCCTTGTTTATATCAATTTTTGTTTTGTGCAAAGCCATAGTTTTTACCAACACTTAGAATTATTCTAACTCTAAGTGTGAAAGAAGTCAAGCAACTCAAAGAGGAAACTTGCTTTCTTATTAGTAATATCATATCTCAAATTTAGAGATTATTTTAAGGGAAATTATGTTTTTACAAAACTCAAATACCGCCGCCAAAGTCATTGAAGACGCTTCGCAAGTTCCGAAGGTGGCATATAGATCAATTAACGATTTGCTAGTTGCAGCAATCGAACAACTGCCTTTGATTGCGGCGGGCATTGTCGTTTTAGCGGT
>CALMEH010000281.1 GCA_937863115.1 uncultured Acidobacteriota bacterium | reverse complement strand
TTTATTCAAAAAGTCCGTCGGCAATGCACATTTTCAGGTCAATGTTTTTGACTTTGCCGATAGTCGAACCTAACACTTTGACTTTCCAATCGCCCGGTATCAGAAAATCCGAGGCTTTTACTTGATACGAAATTTTCATTCTTTGGCTGTTGCTGATGCCGACAATAATGGAATCACGCGAGTAACCTATATCAGAATCAAGTTTCGTGTTGCCCTTGTAGAGTTCAAATTTCAATTGGTAATTTTCCAACGAAATCTCGTCTGTGTCCCAATTTGCCTGAATTTGCAAACTTCCCGTGAACGGCATCGAGATTGTTTTGACAGTCGAGCCTGATTGAACAATACCGAATTTTGCCGGAGCTGAAATCGTTTTGTTTTGCGAACCGGTTGTATAAAATTCAACCGTGCCGCGAACCGGTTTATTGACTTCATTGTTGCTTGCGGATTCGATATTTTTCATTTCGACTTTCCAAGTGCGAACCGTGTTCGAGCCGCCCGCCGCAGGCAGATTCAGTTGAAATGTTTCTTCCGTGCCGCCGATTGAGCGAATAACCGATTCAACCGCGCCATTTGGCGAAATCAGACGAAAACGCACTTGCCGTTGGGCAAAATTGTTGTTAGAACCATCGCGGCTGACTTTGAAGCGCACGGTAATCGGAAGTGCATTATGAATTGACATTTCTGCTTGCGAAACTGCCGTAAAACCACCGTCCAAAACCATATTGCGAGTTTCTGCACCGAAAGACGCAACCGTCATTAAACCAACCATAACCAAAGAACCAATAATTGCAAATAATCTATTTTTCAAATTTTTCATTTCCTTTCTCCTAATTTTTTTATCGAGCGGAGAGCGTAAATCTTAATCGCTCATCTCACTTTCACTTGTAACTGTCGGGAAACGAAAAAATGTGTCGCAAAAATTTTCATTTTTTTTGGAAAATTTTGCAACACATTTCGTAAATGCAAGAAAAATCAGATATTTATGGGATTATTTTTTTTCGACAATTAAATCAAAAAAATCCAAATCTTCAAAATCTTGGTCAGATTTTGCGCCTTTGAGCGTGATTTTGTAATTGCCTTTGCGGAGTTTTTGGGCAGAAATTTTAATGCCCAAAACATTTTTGTTTTTGAGATTTTGGCTAGAAATTAAATTACCTCTCGTATCGCGGAGTTCAATCCGATATTTTACAAATTCTTCTTCGGTTTTAAATTTCAAACGCAAATAGACATTTTGCGTTCCGGGTTTCAAATTGATTTTGTTCGGCTCGTTTCCGCCGTTTCGCAAAGAATTAGAAGTCAAACCAAACTGTGCCAAAACCGGCGAAACGTCTCGCGGTTGCGGTTGCGGTTGCGGTTGCGGTTGCGGTTTGGTTTTCGGTTCTTCTTTTTTCTCAATGGGCGTTGGCGATTTTTTCGGCTCAGACGACGTAGAATTTGCGTTTTGCGAAATGTTTGCAATCGGGGTTGAAGTTGGTGAAACTGTCGGCGAAGGCTGAATT
>CALMEH010000280.1 GCA_937863115.1 uncultured Acidobacteriota bacterium | reverse complement strand
CCGACTTGATTCAATCACATATTTACCTTTTAATTGCTCTAATCGGCAGTTTTGTCTCGAAAATCTTCAAGATTAAATTTGGAAACATCTTCCTTCTGTCGTATAAACCAAACTAATCCCGAACTTGCCGCCAGAAGTCCCGAAATTACGGTCAGCAGTTGCGCCGAGATAACGCCGAGCGATATTCCGGCGATATAACTCGAAAAACTGAAAATCGTAATCTCCGCGCCGCGGTCCAGAGTCGTGATGCGTCCGCGAATATAATCGGGCAAACTGCGTTGGAAAAGAGTTTCTTGCACCGCAAATTCCGCGCCGACGATAACACGCGAAAGAATCATAAATACCGCGACAAGCCAGACGTTCGGCATCAAACCGCCAATCGCAAATAATACGCCGTGAACGAGCAAAGCCCAGCCGATAAACGACTTTTCGATGCCGCGCCGCTCGACAAACGAGCCGACACGATGCGCGATAAACATTCCGATTGTTAAGCCGAAACCGTTTGCCGTCATCAAAAAAGCAACGACAAAATCTGCGCTCTGATTGGCATTAGCAAAAACTTTCGATGCCAAACCTTCAAACACTAAAAACGTCGCGCCGCCACCCGTCGCCCAGATAATATTCATCAAAAGTATCGTCATCGCAAACCGATTCTTCATCGTGTAGCGTATTCCTTCCTTCAATTCGGTGAAAAACGATTCTTTCTCGCGCCGCACGGTTTCGGTTTCGCGCATTGCCTCATCGGGAATCAGCCAAATCGAAACGGCGGACACGAAAAACGATACGGCATTGATGATAAACGCGACTTCATAGCCGAAAAACGCCGCCGCCAAACCGCCAAGCGCAGAGCCGACAGCCATCAGCAAAAAGCGCGAAGACAAAATCAGCGCAGTTCCCGAAAGAAGCCCGTCCTTGCCCGAAATATTCGGCACGGCGGCATTCTTCGCGCCATCGAAAAACGCCGAAGCCGACGACAATACAATCGAACCAACGTAAGCAATCCACAAATCCGACGGAGCTTTGACGAGCAGAAAGACCAACGCCAACGCGCCCCGCGCAATGTCCGTCCAAATCATCAATTGCCGCCGAGAAAACCTATCGGCAAAAGTTCCCGCAAACGGCATCAAAACCGCCCACGGCAAAGTTCGACACAAAAGAAAGAAACCTGCGGCTTCCGGCGCGGCATTTGAAACCATTCGGATTAACCCGATGCCGGCAATGTAATTAAACCAGTTTCCAAGTTCGCTAATTAGCTGTCCCGCAAACAAATTACGAAAATTGCGGTTGTTTTTTAATAATTCACCGTAAGATAAATTCATAAAGTTGTTCGTGGTTAGTTGTTCGTTGTTTGTTGCAAAGAAGGATTTAACAACTACCGACTAACCAAATCAAAAAGCCGCCAAGTTTTGCAACCTGACGGCTTAAACTTTTCAAAAAAATAATAAATTTTATGTTTTCGCGCGACGGTCGGCGCACATTACCGAAAGTTTCGGCACGAGCGTTTGAACCATCTGCGTAATTGTTGAAAACTTGTGTTTCATCATAAAATTCACCATCCGTTCCGCTTGAACGAGTTTTTATACTACACCTTTCAGCAAAATGCCGTCAAGAGTTTTTTTCAAGGTAGCAAAATTTAATTTCCGCTAAAATTCGGGGCGCGTTTCTCGAAAAATGCGTGAACGCCTTCTTTGAAATCGTTTGCTTTGCCCGATTCGATTTGTAATTTATGTTCCAAATCGAGTTGTTGGGCGAGATTATTTGAAAAAGTTGCATTTTAGATAATCTGGGGGGGGGGCGTCCCATTCGGGGCCCGAAACCGCGGCGCCGCGCATCGCCTCTCTTGCCAGCCGCCGGAGAGACGTCCACCCTCGAC
>CALMEH010000279.1 GCA_937863115.1 uncultured Acidobacteriota bacterium | reverse complement strand
CCACCACCAGGTGGTGCTCGTGGCGATCCTTAGTCGAGGCCAGCAGGTGGGCGGCCAGCAGGTCGTCTTCGCCCGGCGTCGCGCCGCGAGCGGCCGAGCCGGCCAGGGCCATCGTGGCCACCTCGCCACCGCGCTTGCTAACCAGCAGCTCCGGCGTCGCGCCCAGGAAAGCGTGGTGCGGGCGCGGCTCGAACAAGAAACGAAACACGCGGCGGCAATGGACGGCACGGTTAAATATCTCGACGATATGCGTGTCATCACAAACCGTGCGGGCGAAACAATTTCAATGAAACGTCAGCCTTCGGAACTTGCGCTGATTGACGAACGCGGGCGCGAAGTTGCGCGTTACCAAATCGTTTATGGAGCGCACGTTCAAGTTAAAGACGGCGAAAAGGTTAAAGAAGATCAGCTTCTGGCGACTTGGGATCCGTTCACGTTTGCGATTTTGACGGAAGTTTCGGGAACCGTAAAATTCCAAGACTTGAAGGAAGGCAAAACGCTCGAAGAAGAAATTGATAAAGTTTCGGGACAAAAACGTCTGGTTATCAAAGATTCGGATGAGAAAAATCAACCGCGTCTGGAGATTCGTAACGGTAACAAAGTTATGAAAACCTATCAGATGCCGGTTCGTGCCAACTTGCACGTCGAAGACGGTCAGGAAGTCGAAGCGGGCGACATCATTGCAAAGATTCCGCGTGAAACGACGAAAACAAAAGACATCGTCGGCGGTTTGCCGCGTGTTGTCGAATTGTTTGAAGCGCGTCGTCCGGGTGAAACGGCGGTTATGTCGGAAATTGACGGCGAAGTAAAATTCGGCGCAATTTCAAAAGGAAAACGCAAAATCATCGTAACCGGCGATGATATGGAAGAGCGCGAATATGACATTCCGCGTGGAACGCACGTTTCCGTTCAAGAAGGCGACCGCGTCAGAGCGGGCGAACCTTTGATGGACGGACCGCTTAATCCGCACGACATTTTGCGTGTTCTCGGAACGGAGAAACTTCAAGAATATTTAGTTAATGAAATTCAAGAAGTTTATCGTTTGCAAGGCGTGAACATCAACGACAAACACATCGAAACGATTGTTCGTCAGATGCTTCGATGGGTGAAAATCAAAGAAGTCGGCGACACGGAATTCTTGCTCGAAGAACAAGTTGACCGTTTCCGTTACGAAGACGAAAACCGCAGAGTTTTGGATAATGATGGACAACCTGCGAGTGCCGAACCGCTTTTGCTCGGTATCACAAAGGCTTCGCTTTCGACAGATTCGTTCATCTCGGCGGCATCTTTCCAAGAAACGACTCGTGTTTTGACCGAAGCCGCAATTTCCGGTCGCGTCGATTATCTGCGCGGTTTGAAAGAAAACGTCATTATGGGACGACTGATTCCGGCGGGAACAGGTATGAAATATTACCGCAACGTCAAAGTTGCCGACGACGCAACAATGAATCAGAAAAAAGAAGAGGAATTTGAAGACTTTCCGCTCGTTACGGGCGGATTGGATTTACCTCAACCGCTCGATGTTCCCGGCGTTGACACGGACGAAGGCTATGACGAAGCGGAAGAAACGCTCGACGAATTCGCACTCGAAGAAGAACCGGTCTTTGACGATTCAACCGATTTGGACTTAGGCGAAGATTTCGACGACGATATTTAATCGTTAATTCAATCTATAAACCAAAAAGCTGAGGAAATTTTCTCAGCCTTTTTTTATTTGCAAAATTCAGTAGGATAGTTTATAAATGATTCCGCTCAATAAATAGTTGGGCACTTCGTGGTTTATGATGAGAGTTCTATATTTTTTGAGTATTTCTTTTGCTCTACTTGCGTTTGATGTTATGGCGCAAAAGCAAAAACCACAAACTAAAATTCCAACTTGCACAGCGAGAATTGAGAGTTTGCCTAAAGTTAGAGGATTTTTCTTAGGGCAATCTTACTCTGAAGTGGCAACACGCATAGAAAGTTTGAAAGATGTAAGTGTTAATAGATTTGCCCCATCAACTTTGCACTTAGTTTTCTATGCTGATACAGATTATTCTGGAACTGAATTTTACGGCGTTAGTGGCGTATCTTTCAGCTTTTTTAGTAATAAAGTTTCTAGCCTTTCAATTTCTTATTCGGAGTTCAACCCGATTGACATTAAAAACTTTATCAAACAAGTTTCCTCAAATTTAGAAGTTCCCGTTGCAAGTTGGAAAATCGAAAAACAACATTCAGCCGTTCTAACTTGCAAGGATTTTAGGATAAACATTTGGGATGGTAGAAATTCACAAAATCGAGATTATCAATCTCACCCATTGATGGAATTAACTGATATAGCTGCTGAAAGAGAAGAGTTGCGCTTAGCCAAGAAGAAAGAGCAAGATGAAAAAGAACGCAAACGATTAGAAAAATTAAAAGAGTTGGAAGAAAAACGGCGTAAGGAAAAAGAGCAACGTATTTTTAAGCCATAGAATCTTTGGTTAAGACGCACTCAACAAGTTATTGAACGTGAGCGCGAAACAACTACTTTGTTATCACGGTATTGTCCCCTTAACTTGCGTGGTGGCGGTTCGCTCCACGTCATCTCAGCCATTCGACGGTTTCTCGTTGATTGTTGTGTTACTATTTTTATGGAGGTAGAAAATGAGTCAAATTCTTGAAGCAACTTTTGACGGGCAAGTTTTTCGTCCGGTTCAGGCTGTGGAATTAGAGCCTGACACGCAGGTTGAGATTGTCGTAACCGTTAAAACTGCGCCGGAAGAAAAGACAAAATCATTTCTCCGCACGGCACGGGCTTTGAAATTGAAAGGTCCGAAAGATTTTTCTTCGCGCATTGACGATTATCTTTACGGCGGAGCGAAACTCGATGACGAATGAAGTTTTTTTGGACACCGGCTACACGATTGCCTTGTCGGTTGAATCTGACGAACATCACAAACGCGCCGTAGAATTAGCCGAACAGTTGGAAGCCGAACAAACGCGATTGATAACGACAAGAGCTATTCTACTTGAAACCGGAAACGCTTTATCAAAAGAGCGTTATCGTAAATCCGCCATTGAACTTCTTGTCGCGCTCGAGGAAGACCCGTTAGTTGAAATCGTTCCGCTTTCGGAAGAACTTTTTGCAAAAGCATTCAATCTGTTTAGCAACCGAACTGATAAAGAATGGGGTTTAGTTGATTGTGTTTCATTTATCGTAATGCGTGAACGTGGATTAACCGAAGCCTTAACGCCGGATAAACACTATGAACAGGCAGGTTTTCGCGCCTTATTACGCGCCGAATAAACTTGCTCATTGCGACGGAAACGAAAAGGGTTCGCTCAAATCTGAGCGAACCCTTTTTTAATTTGTAATTCTTACCAAATTTTGCACATATCTGCGCGAACCATTTTATCGCCTGATTTACAGCCGAAGGCTTTGGCGAATTGGGGCATATTCGAGAGCGGACCGATGACGCGGAAGCGCGGGAGCGAGTGCGGTCCGGTTTTGACTTGTTGGATTTCGGCTTCTTTCGTGTATTTTGCCGCCCAAACTTGCGCCCAACCTAAGAAAAATCTCTGTTCAGCCGTGAATCCGTCAATGTTTGCAGGGCGCGGTTTGCCTTCGAGCGATTTCATAAACGCATCGTAGGAAACAGTTAAGCCCGCAAAATCGCCGATGTTTTCGCCGAGACTGATTTTGCCGTTGGCAAACAATCCGGGCTGAACTTCGTATTCGTTAAATTGATTAATTACACAAGCCGTGCGTTCTTCAAATTTTGTGCGGTCTTCGGTTGTCCACCACATTTTCAGATTTCCGTCCGCGTCGAAACGACTGCCCGAATCATCGAAACCGTGCGTGATTTCGTGTCCGATGACTCCGCCGATTGCGCCGTAATTGATGGCATCGTCCGCTTCAAACTTGAAAAACGGCGGTTGGAGAATTCCTGCTGGAAACGTGATTTCGTTGTTA
>CALMEH010000278.1 GCA_937863115.1 uncultured Acidobacteriota bacterium | reverse complement strand
CTTGTAAACGCGTCCAGGGACTGTGAAACGACCTTGCTGTACACGACGCAACTGACTGCGAGCGAGTTCGCCCGGCGACTCAAGCAGCTGCCTTGGCAGTCGGTGGATAAAGCCCCGCTAGATGACTGGTACGAACTATATTCGTCAATCAATTTAGCTTTCGGCAATGGCGTATCGGTTGGGGTTGGTGTAGAAGTGTTATTCGATGGTTGCGGTGTGGTTGGATTTTTCTTTAGCGAAACCGAAAAAGTGCTTATTTTTTCATCTATCCAGATTGTTTGAATGTTCGCTACATATCCCGGAGAACTTGTTGTAACAGTATAATTACCCGGTTCGAGAATTATATTACCACCTAAACCTTTAAGGTGTGGCGTTAATGAGTTTTCATTAAGAAAAGCAATTTGTCCATTTGTAATTGGTTGGTTGGTTTCTTCATCAGTGACATTTATGCGAATTTTTATGCCTTCAAATTCAGGTATAAGAAAAATATCTAAACTAATACATTTGCCATTGGAACATTCCGAAGGCGGAAGAATTTTCGGACAGTATCCGGTTACTCTATAAACTTCCTCTTCACCAAAATAGTCTATAACGTCTCCGCCTATGTTTTTTGCTACTTGAGATGTATATACTGATTTACCAATGTAAGTTGTTCGGAAATAATCGTAATTTGTCAAATCAGTTCGTTTTTCATTTCTATCCTCTGTCCAGACCGAAGCAATTATATAGCCATCATTTGCCGTCAAACTATCGCAACACTGTCCGACTTCGCAGGTTGTCGGTAATATGTCAGGCATAGTTTCCGTTCGGATGGGCATATTTACAGATTTATTGCCAATCAAAAGATTAGAATTAATAAATTGATTGGCATTTAAATTTTTACTGTTAGTTTGCGGCGGTTCGTCGAGTAAAACAGACGGATATGGAGTGTCGGGGTTCGATTGATTACCATCGGCAATATCTTCCAACGAAAAATTTGGCGGAAGAAGCGACAAAATCCCCACAACAATCAACGATGTAAATAGTGGCACGAGAATACTTTTGCGGTTGGATATTCCGTCAATTAGATTTCGGCGATAAAGTGTTTGCCAGAGATTTCCGATTGATTTAACCGCGTTGGCACAAAATTCGTAGAAGCGGCGCAAGAATGCAAAGCGCGTGGCTGTTTGTTTTTCGAGAAAACGGCTGAGTTTGCGCGGCAGGGCGACGGCGAGTTTGTTGGCGGAGACGAATTTTAGGAAAACGTAATCTCTGAGCGGGCTGTTTTCCGGCTCGGTTTTGATGACTTCGTGGAGCTTTCGACGTTTCCAAAAACCTATATCGTCTTCGTTTTTTTGCGCGGCAATTTCGAGATTGAATCCGTTTGTCGGGTTTTTGATGTAATTGGACAAAAGATATTCGATGGTTTGTCTGACTTCCGTTTCCTGCTCAAAAGTCAAATCTTTCAACAAATCTTCGCGCAACCAATCGGGCATTGCCGATTGCCGAAACCACGGCAAACAAACGAGCGATTCAAGCACGGTTTCACGTCTATCGGGCGCGATGAAACGATGTGCCAGATAAAACGTCAAATCAGGCGCGAGTTCGGGATAGACGGCACACGCACAAAGCAGAAAATAGCCGTCCGCGCCGAGATAATATCGAAGCTCGATCCGCAAAATTTCCGCCTTGTCGTCTTCATCTTCCAACACACGCGGACGAACACGGCGCAACCACCATTGCTCGAAATCTTCCGTCAGCGTTCGCGGATAATTCGTGTTTTCGGCGTAAGATTTGATTTTCGGGAGTTCGCCCGTGCGGATGATTTCAACGAGCGTTTTCAAATCTTTTTCGTGCGCGGGCAAAACAGGCAGACCGGCTTCCTGTTCCAAAATCCATTCGTCATATTCCAACGCCGAATTCGGTGTCAGAAGTGCGCGGATTTCCCATTCGGACAGCGATCTTGTCCAACGAAAAGGGCGACCGGAAAATTTATCAATCATTCCCGCACCATCGCTGAAAATCAAAAGACGATGTTCGGGATATTGCGTCGAAAGCTCGCGTAAATTTAAATATTTCGGCTGTTTGCTTTTTCGTGAAACGATTTTCGGACGACACAAACGCGGGTCTCGGTTGAAATAAAAACACTCGAAAAAGATGCCTTCGCGCTCGAAGCGGTCAAGAATTTTGTCTTCGAGACGGCTTTTGTGGTCGCGGTAGCCGAGTTGGTCAATCAACACCAAATATTCGGGCGAAACCTGCCGTTTAGCATATACCGCTTTAAACAATCCGCCTTCCCGAACCGTTGCTTCAACCGTAAAAGCAACGTCGAGCGTGTTGGTTTCCAAACGACGATGTCGGCGCAATTCCTGTGCGGTGCGGCGAAAAGTCGGTTTGCCGTAGAGAAAATCCCCTTCGTCTTTGAGCGTCAAACTTCTAAAATCCGGCTGATTTTCATCGCGCCAACGCTCCAACTGTTTGCGTCGCATCCATCGCCAAAAAAGCCAAATCCCATAAATCACAAAAGGCAACAAAGCCGCCGCGATTAAAATTTCAGGATAATATTTTTCGTAAAAATTCTGTGCTACAGTTTGTGGCACAACGGGCGTTGGCATTGGCGTAAACGAAACAGTCGGAATCGGTGTTGGCGGCACGGTTTTCTCAGGTGAGAGAATAAATTCGCCGCGATTTTGATTTGCTTCAATTGTCGTTTCCAGCGATTGATAACCGCTTCGGCTAACCGTCAGCGGTTTTGAATTCGACCCAAAACTATGATATGTGAACGAAAATTGTCCGCTTTCGTTGCTTTGGTAAATCTTTTCTCCAAAACTGATTTGCGCGTTGCCGAGCGGCTTTTTAGTTTCTTTATCTCGAACAATGCCCGCAAAAGTTTTCTGTTCGGGCGAATAATAAAAAAACAGCGCGGCGACAATTAATAATCCGGTCAAAGAAATAGCCGCCTTAAATGCCCGCGTTTGCCACCAACTTTGAGAAACTTCTTTTTCACTCGCCGAATTCGTTGGCGCGGGCGGTTGTTCGTGCGAAATTGCGGCGGCAACTTCCGTCAAAACGGGCGGTTGGTGCGTTTCGAGCCATTGGTCGAAATGATGGTAAAAAGCCGTCTGTTCTTCAGGCGACGAACAGACGAGCGGCGCGATAAAGGTTTTCAGCCGCGCAAAATCAATCGGATTTTCGCCGCTTCGTGCCAGAGCGACAATCAATTTTTGAACGGCGATTAATTGCGGCGTGCTGATTTTGAAATCGGCGCGTCGCAAATCACAGACGAACGAAAACAATTCTTCATAGCGCGTCCCGATTTGTTTGCACTGTTCAATGAGTTGTTTAAGTTCTTCGGCGGTCATAATTTCAAGCGGAATTTCTTGCCCATTCGACGATAATCGGTTTGGCATTTTCAGGATCGTCGGCATTTTTCAGCAAAACGCAAAGCGTCGGATTGACGATTTTTTCGCGTCCCGGCGTGCTTTTTAGATAAGTTTCGCGTTCGCGGTCATTTTCGGGAATTTCATAATGTTCGAGAAGTCGCCCGACCGCCGTCAACCAGCCGAGCAGTTCGGCGGTTGCCGGATTTTTGACCATCTGACGGCTATCGCGAAGACGTTCAAACAAATCAATCAGCGTGTCATACCAACGAAATTCTTTTTCCTCGCGCCGCTTTTGCGCTCCGCCGATTCGTTCGTCAACAATATTTTTCAAAGCGTCCGTTTTCGGAAATACGATGTTGTAATAAACACAGCGGCGCAAAAAAGCATCGGGCAAATTTTTCTCCGAATTGCTGGTTAAAATAATAACCGGACGAAATTTTTCGTCTTCTACCTCGAAGATTTTATTATCGAGTTCCGCCACGCGGAAAAACATTCGTTCAATTTCGTTGAGAATATCGTTCGGAAAATCACGCGGAGCTTTGTCTATCTCGTCAATCAAAACCACCGACCGCCGTTGCCAATTATCTTTGGAAATCGAATCGAAAAACGCTGCTTCTTTGCTGTTTTTTGTTGGCAGATATTCAATCACGTCTGATTTTGGATTAGCAAACAAAATTGCCAAGCCGAGCGCGTTGTAAGTGATATAATCACGGTTTTTCTGCGAACCGAGCTTGGTTTGCGCGGCGTGAAAACGTCCGACCGTATCGTAAGAATAAAACAAATCACGCGCCGTCGTTG
Organism: uncultured Acidobacteriota bacterium; assembly: GCA_937863115.1. Classification (GTDB taxonomy): domain Bacteria; phylum Acidobacteriota; class Blastocatellia; order Pyrinomonadales; family Pyrinomonadaceae; genus CALMEH01. The sequence goes on along the minus strand of CALMEH010000278.1, from coordinate 16,521 downwards.
TTGATTTTGTTTCAAACTTAAACGGCGATTCTTTGCCGAAACCGAGTTGCCAGCTCAAATTGTTTGCAAGTTCGGTTTTGCCTGTTCCGGCTTCGCCCATTAAAAGCAGAGGTTGTCCGAGCAGAAGCGCAACATTTACCGCATCAACCAAACCCGAATCAGGGCAATAGCCTTCCGGGGCGTTCTGTCTTTTGCGCCTAATCAGCGTCAAATCTTCCGGCACCTTCAAAAGTTCCGTTTCCCGTTTTTTTTTGTAATATGGATAGCTGTCTGACATAATTTTTTACACTCAAAGTTTCAAAAATGTGCGCGTTTTCTGACGTTAACAAGCAATTTTCCGAGTTTATCGCTCAATGTCCGCATTCTGATAAAAATCACTTCCTGCGCTTCGGTTTGTCCTTCGATTCTGATTGGTTTGCTAAAACGGCGAGGCGTTTTCGGATCGCCATATAAATCGTTGATTTGCCGACGGACGGTTGCCGGATCGCAAAAATTCGGCGTGTGTTGCGGGCAGAAATCGCGGAAAACCTTCGGTTCGTTGAGCCAAGAAACGACTTCCGCTTTTTCAATTGCGTCGAGTTCGGGCGTTACCGTTATACCGATGTTCGCGTAGGTTGTCCCCAAATTTTGTTTTAAATTCTGAAAAAAACTTCGCGCTTCGAAATTGTTTTGCTTGTCCGAATCAGTATTTTCATCGTATGAAAAAATCAAATTAACGATAACTGTTGTCCGTGTATTCCGAATCGGGAGTGTATTCCAAAAATCCAAAAGCAATTCGATAATGCGCTTGTTCCAATTTTCGGAAAAAATATCGTAATTGATAATCACGGTGCGAAATTGATTGAAATAATCGCTTAAAACGGTCTGCGGTTCGGTGGCGTAACTATCGAAAAACCGCTCTCTCAAAGTTCGTTCAAAAAAAGGACGCGGCTCGGCAATGTCATAACTTTCGCGCGGAAAGACGAGATTGCAAAATTTAATTGGTTCTTCATAATCGAGTCCGAGAAATTCGGGAAATTCCCTTTTCTCAAGGCGTTCTTTGTAGCCTTCGGGACACTCTTCGCTTTCGCCGTGAATCACAAAGACGAACGGGCGTTTCTTTTCATTTGTCGGTGCCGCAGTTTTATATCGGTCGAAAACTGTTCGCAATTCGCAGCTTTGTTCGCCGCGCCCGCAAAGTTGCGGAAGCAACGAAACCGGCAACGGCGGTGGCATTTTTCGCGGACGTGGCAACGGATTCTCAATCCGGTCGTCGGCTGATTTTTTGACGTATTCGATAATCATTTCGCCGATTTTAGCACAAGCATTATCGCGTGCCGGTTTTTCAAGACCGCCGAGCGACGCGCCTTTCGGAACTGCCAAATTGCTTTCGGGAAATGCCGCGAAACCGGCGATATTGCTCAATAAAATTGGAAGAAAAAGTATTTCTCCTTCCGTGTGTTTGTTCAAAATCCAATCCTTGAGCGGCTGTCCGTCAATTTCGAGATTTGAAAGAGTTTCGTATTCGTTGATAATAAAATTCGTGCTGAAGAAAAAAACGACAATTTTTGATTTTTTAACCGCCTCGACAATTTGCAGGTTTATCTCTCCGAATTTTATATTTTTTTTGCACCAAAGTTCGACAAATCCAAGCATTTTCAAAACGGAAAGATTCGCTTCCATCAGATTAACCAAATTGCGATCTGCGTCGGAATAAAAATAAACCAGTTTTGTCGCTTGTGATGCCATTGATAATTCTCCCGTGTGTTGGAGCAAAAAATACCACAAGTTGCAACAAATGGCAATAATAGTTTAGAAAAAAAAATTCTGTGAGGTGAAATATCTTCTAACCTTTTCAGACTTTTTTCGGTTCTTGAACATCGAAAAAATCGGACACGATTAAAGTGACGTTCCGAAATCGTGTTTGGTAAGATTCACATTCGATTTTAAATTATGAGCGGCTCACAAATTTGATTGTGAATTAGACTTTTTTTTTCTGCTTTGGTTAACCCGATTTACTGAGTCATTGGGTTAGTGGGTTGAGCAGAAGGCTCTTGTTATTTTAAAATGTGAGTGTTTATTGGAAACAATAAAATGAAAATGTAGCTTTAGATGATAAAACAGTCCAGACTACAATACTGAAGTTTTTTGCGGCGTGTGAAAACTATCTTCGGTGTCGCAGATTCGTTCTTTGCACGACTCACCAAATATTAACGGGCAAGTTTTGACAAACTTGCCCGCTTTTTTTTGTATAAATTTAATCGGCTCAGCATTCGCCTTGCCATAAATCCGCAACAACTAGCCGTCTGTTTCAAATAGACAGTTGGGCATTTCTTTCGTGCATTTTAATTTTATTTCGTGGCTCAACCACTTAAAACAACCCGACAATATTGCCGTTTTCGTCAATATCAATTTTTTCCGCTGCGGGATGTGCAGGTAAGGCAGGCATTGTTCGCATATCGCCGCAGATTGGATAAATAAAACCTGCGCCGACGCTGGCTCTGACTTCCCGAATCGGTAGGGTGAAACCGCTTGGCGCACCTTTGAGCGTGGCATCGTGGCTCAAACTCAAATGCGTTTTTGCCATACAAATTGGCAAATTACCGAAACCGTTCGCCTCATAATTTTTTATTTGTTCCGCGGCTTGCGAAGTAAAACTGACATCTTTTGCGCCGTAAATTTTAGTCGCAATCGTTTCGATTTTTGAGGCAATCGGTTGATCCAATTCATACAAAAACTTAAATTCGCTCGGTTCATCTGCCGCCGCAACAGTCATTTCCGCGAGTTCGATTGCACCTTTTCCGCCGTCTGCCCAATGACGCGAAACTGCCGCTCCCAAAGCACCTGCTTCGATAGAAATTCGACGGATTGCTTCGATTTCTTCAGGATGATCAGTTTCAAAAGCATTGATGGCGACAACAGGCGTAACGCCATGAATCTTGATATTTTCAATTTGCTTGATGAGATTTGACGCACCTGCTTCAACATCGGCGACATTTAACTCCAGCATTTCGGGCGGAAGTGCTTTTCCGGCAACAATTCGATATTTTCCGCTGTGAGCTTTTAAGGCTCGAACGGTGGCAACCAAAACGCACGCATCAGGCACTAAACCGCTGTAACGGCATTTGATGTTGAAAAATTTTTCCGCACCGATGTCTGCTCCAAAGCCTGATTCTGTCAGTAAATAATCGCCGCATTTGCTGGCAATCAAGTCTGCCAAAATACTGCTATTGCCGTGGGCGACGTTGGCAAAAGGTCCGGCGTGGACGAGTGCAGGCGTGTTTTCGAGCGTCTGCATCAGAGTCGGACGAAGTGCATCTCGCATCAAAACGGTCATTGCACCTGCCGCACCGATTTCTTCTGCCGTAACAGGTTTTTTATCGTTGGTCATTCCGATTACGATTCTGCCGAAACGTTCACGCATATCTTTGAGCGAAGTTGTCAACGCCAAAATCGCCATCACTTCCGAAGCGACCGTAATATCAAAGCCTGTTTCACGCGGAACTCCGCCTTCGAGTTTTCCGCCCAGACCGATGATAATTTTTCGCAACGCACGGTCGTTCATATCAACGACACGTTTCCAAGTGATGCTGTAAGGATCAATATTGAGCGGATTTCCACGCATTAAATCGTTGTCAATCATCGTCGCAAGCAGATTATTTGCCGCACTGACGGCGTGAATATCGCCCGTCAGATGAAGATTAAAAGTTTCCATCGGAACGACTTGTGCATAACCGCCGCCAGCTGCACCACCTTTAATGCCGAATGTCGGACCTTGCGAAGGCTGCCGAAGCGTAACCACCGCACGTTTGCCGATGTGCTTCATCGCCTCGCCAATTCCAATCAGTGTGGTGGATTTTCCCTCGCCGAGCGGAGTCGGTGTGATCGCGGAAACGTCTATATATTTTGCAGTTGGACGATCTTTAACTTTTTCGAGAACGGATAAACGTAATTTGGCAATATGCGGACTGCCGTAAATATCAAAATCGTCTGAAACTAAATTCATTTGTTCGGCGATTTCGCCAATGGGTCTAAGTATTGCCTTTTGAGCAATTGCTAAATCTGTTTGCATAAATTTTCCTCCTAATTTTAGAAACTTGGGTAAAGCTATTATGATATTAATTTTATAAAATTTGGCGAGAAATTATCAGTCAACTAAACATTATTGAAATGGTCAAGTTATTTTAGACAAACTTATTTTGGTTACCCCAATTTTCATTTGTAATTCTGTTTCAGAATCCATCCGACTTTAATAATCTAATTCGGAAACCGCGTTTGGTTAGATTCTCGTGCGGTTTTAATTTTGAGAACCGGGTGAGTTTTAATGGCGAATTAGACATTTTTTTGCCGCTTTGGATAACCCGAAATATATTGGGTCAGAAGTTCAGTCGGTAGAGCAGAAGGCTTTTGTTACTTTTAAAATGTGAGCGTTAATTGGAATCAATAAAATGAAAATGGGGCTATGGATTATGAGCCAATCCAGAACTAAACACGGAAGTTTTTTGCGGCTAGTAAAAGACGTATGTAAAAAGTCATCTGCGGGTCGAGGGTTCGATTCCTGCACAATTCCATAATTTTTAATGAATGAGGCAATTTTTTCACCAAAATTTGCCTCATTTTTTTATCTTTGAACATTCAAAACATAATTCCCGATTTGAAAATGATCTTCCCAATTCAAGTTCGCCGTTTGCCCGGCAGAGATGAAATTTTCGCCAATTTTTACCGGATTTTGTCCAACGACTGAAAGACTAAACGAATCGCCCGTTTGATACGTTAAAATTGCGTGTTGGCGACTGATTTCCAGGTCGTCATTCAACTTTAAATCAACTGGAAAAGACGGCGAGCCACGCCCGATGCTTATTTCGGGTTGAAACACCGGAAAACTGTTTTGCCAAACGCCTCGATGCAAAATGTTCACGCAATATAACTGTTTAAGTCTTTTACTGACAACAGTTTCTTCATCTTCCCAAAACGCCGGAGCGATTATCGTGTCTTCGGTAAAGTCTGTTTTGCTGTTAAACCGAATATTCGGTTCGTAGCTTTCTTCCCATTGATGGTTAATTTTAATTTCGTCTTTTTCGAGTTCGGCACACGAAAAAAGCTGAACAAAAATATTGTTGTTTGTTTCAACCGAAAGCATCCGCAAACATCTTTCGACAAAACGGTTTAGTTCCTGAACGAGTATTTCTCTTTTTTTCCCGACAAATTCGCGGCTGTCTTCCGGGCTTATTTGAATTGAATATTTAGTCGGCAAATAAATTTTGTGGTTCTGAAAACCGAACTTTTGATTTATCATTTCGTCTTCCAACGCCGACATAATTTTTTCCGCAAACTCATCGCTTTGGCTTTTGATTCTGAAAGGCTTCGGAACATATTTTTCATCATCTATCCAAGCCTGACATTTGAGCAAAACTTCCTGCAATTTTCCCGTTAAATCTTTGTCCATTTTCTTCTCCTATGATAAATTTCTACTCCAAAGACAAAGTTTTCACTCTGCCAAAACAAAATTGTTAAAGTCCTCAAACACCCAATTGTTTTTTAAGGTGTTGTAAATAATTCCTAAATACTTGCGAGCCGCCGCTATTTTCGCTTTTCCGTGTCCGCGCCGCTGTTTGACTTGCTCGTAGTAGTTCTTCAAATACGGGCTGTAACGAATGGCGACCAAAGTGCATTGCACCAAAGTTGTGCGTCCCATCTTATTGCCGCGTTTGGTAATTCGTCCGTGTTGCACGCGCTCATTTGAATTCGACACGCGCGGCACAATGCCGAAGTAACTCGCCAATTTGCTTTCCGTTTCAAAATCCTTAACTTCGCCGATGACGGAAAGCAAAATTCCCGCTGACCGCGCTCCAATTCCCGTAACCGTTATCAAATTCTCAAATCCCGCCAACTCTGTGCTGAATTTCCCAATCGCCTCATCCAATCGCTTGATGCTCTGTTTGAGAGCATTGATTTGCTCACCGATAATTTCCATTTCGAGTTTCTCCATCGCCGTCCACTCATACTCCATCACTTTGGCTAAACCCTTTTGGCTTGAAAGCGATTCTTTCTTGAGTTTCCAACCACGACTCACGGCGAGAGCGTGAATCTTATTCAAAAGCGATGTTTTCAAGCCGACCAACTTATTTCGGGTTTCATTGATTCGACTGACGGCTTCGGCTAATTCGCTTTTGACTCTCACCTGCGGCAACATATCAACCGCCAGAAATCTTGCCAAATTCAGCGCGTCGCGTTTGTCGGTCTTTTTCACCGACCGCTTGACCACTTCAAACTCTCGCGGATTGACCACCACCACTCGCCGGACGCGCTCGCTCACCAAATTGACCAACCACCGCGCATTGCCCGTGGCTTCGACCGCTAACTCATCGGTCGCCTTCAACGAACTCAAGAAAATCTCGATTTCATCAAGCCGATACTGCTTGAACCGATACTCTTCCAAACTTTTCAAATAACAAACTGTCACCTGCGTTGTATGTAAATCTACTCCGATATAGCTCATTTTTTTCTATGCCTCCAAAGAATTGTTTTTTTCTTCTGCGTGGAGTAGATTTAACGGTGGCGCGTGTCCATTCTCCTATTCAAGGTCAGTGCCTTATGGTGGCGGTTCGGCGAAAAGCGGGATGTGGAGTTAAGCTCCTTAACGTGGTCAATCAAGCCACAATAAAAAAATCAGCTTCTTGCCTCTCTACTCCAATGCTTCGAGAACATCAGAGTATCACCGCCACCGTTCAATTCATCATCCCATCTCCTTATTGAGTCAGGAAGAGTTTGCCGAATTTCGACAAATTCTTCCCTTGTTCCAAACCTAATTTTTCTGATTCGTAGATTCGCTTTCAAATTCGTCCAGCCAACTTTGAAAATATTGTCCGTCTTTTAAATTATTATCGGAACGCTTTTTATTCTGCTCCTTAGCAATTTGGCGTGAAATACCGAGATAATCGGCTTTTGCGCCGCCCCATTCCGAAAAACGTGATGATGCCCAATCGTTCGTGCCGTAACGAATTGCATTGTCGGTATTGCCTTTCAAAAGTTCGACATACCCGCGCCCTTTATAATTGCCGCGAACATTTTTCGCTTTGCCCGTTCTCATCAATTCCAAAGCCATAATTTGCTGAGATTTTTCGGAAAAATCTTTGATGCCGAGATATTTCACCATCTTGTCGAAATTGGTTTTGGTGATTTGATAAAATCCGGCGGCAGTCGAACAACCGTATTTGCTATGAAAAAAGCATCTCATACCTTTTGGAAATTGATTTGCCGGATGCGTATTCGTATTCAAATTTCTCATTTTTTGTTTGAACAATTTTGATTTGCCTTTGCCTTCGCCGACAATCACGAGCAATCCGCCGCCTTCGCCTTTCTGAATGGTCAATAAAACATTCTGTCCCTGCGGCGTTTTCAGAATGCGTTCGTGCATTTTTATAACTTTTGCACGCTCATTCGGCGTAAGACGTTCGAGATTTTTGGCGTTATAAATCAAACGGTATAATCTCGTATTTTGTTTTGAAAGATTTTCTACACCGCTGTTTCCGCGTGTTGATTTTTTTGTAATCTTACTGTCTTTTTCCGACAACTTGTTCGGATTTTTATCACCTTTTTTGTTTTTGCCATTCAATTTTTCGCCGAATGTTTTTTCCGGTCGGTTGCCTGTCGGTTTCGGTTTCGGTTTTTTCGTTTTCGGCGTATCGTCTTTCTTCACCGGCATCTTCGGCATCATCTTTGTCTTATTGCCGTAAGTTCGATTTCTTTTAGATTTGGCATCCGCTATCAAATTTCTCGTGTTCCAAATCAAATCCGCCGAAGTTGAACTAAGTCCGAGCGCATTATCTCTCGATTGCTTAAAGGTGTCGTTTCGTTGTTCGACATTTAACGTCGAATTTTCCGCAAAAACCGAGCTTGCCGAAATCCCCAAAATCAAACTCGCCGCTATAATCGTTCTTTTTTTCATTGTTTCATTCTCCTTTTATTTATTCTCAAAGATGGTTTCGTAGCTTGTCATCAAATTGTCCAAAGCCTTGACCACATCAATATTTTCCTCAATCAATTTCGATTTCTGCTCCAAATTGTCAATGTCAGCATTGGAAAGTTTTTTATTCGCTTTCAACAATCTTTCTTTTTCTTCATCCAAACTCCTAATGTCGTTTTTCGCCTTATCAACAAAATCATCATAAACCTTGGCAATTTTGTTTTTGTTGTCTTCGGCGGCATACCCAAGTTGAATATCGTCATTAGATTTCTCACGCAATCTTCCTTCATTGCGAAAACCCCGAATCTTTTCAATAATTCCTGCTTTTCTTCCATCAATAAACAGTTTCGCCTCATTAACACTCGCCAAAGTCGGCTGATTACCAATAATTTCAACCGATTTATCAGTCAAACCATCAAGTTCGTTAATAACGCCCAAAAATTCGGATTTCGTATTCGCCGAAAACCACGCACTCCAAAAAAACAGCGCAACGAAACTCAATCCGACCGCTAAAATTAATAACTTTTTAATCATTTTTTCATTCTCCTTTTTTCTTTTTGAACAACAGCAAATTGCAAGATGCTTTTTTGTCGCTCGACAGTTTGATTTACAAATGCTTGTAACTTTGAAACGAAACAGAAATCAAAAAATAGTCATCGCACGAAAAAATTATGACAATTTATTTTTTTGAGCCTATTTATTTGATTACTACGTTTATTATGAAAATTTGCCGAAAATTAATTACGCTTTAAGAATGTTGAGAGAAAAAGAAAAAATTTACTTTTGCTGAGGAAATTGCAGAAAATTGTTTTTAGAAATTGTTTATTTATTCTGGATATTTTCTGAAATTGTAAAAAAATAAAAAAAAATGATTTTTTTTATTTTTTATGACTACTTTTCTCTTTCTGATTCGTTATAGTAAATAGCAAGGTTTGGAAAACTGTCCCCGAAAAATCATTGCAATGAGGGAATAATGAAAAAAACGACTGTATTTTTGTTCATAGTTTTATTTGTTTCGGTAAATATTGTCTATCCTTTTTTTAACTATTACATTGAGGGCGGAGCAACACATTCGTTTAATCGTGGTGTGCCTGCCGGCAATGTAATGGTGCAAATAAGAGGAAACGGCAATTCTAATCTCGATTTATATGTCTATTATGGCAGTCAATTAATTGGCAGAGGCGAATCTGCCGGTGATGGCGAAAACGTCCCTATCAACACCAACAGCGGTGGTGCTATCACGATATTAGTTGTCAATCGAGGTAGATATGGCAATCAATATCAAACTAATTTTTGAAAAAAGGTAATTTATGGTTTAATTTATTCCGACCCCGTGCAAATTTTGCTACGGTTTTTTGCACGTTTAAATTAAATCTCCCGTGAATTTGAAAAAGCACTTTGAAACAAGAAAATTAAAATGCAAAACGAACAAGAAATCGGTGAAATAACCGAAATACTTTCAAGATGGACTGAAGCGAAAGAAGAATCTTTAGATATTGTCTTTCCGATGGTTTATGAGAAACTGAAACATCAGGCGCGAAAAGCACGAAGAAATATTGGGCGAGTCAATAATGATGAAACTCTTACAACTACCGTCTTGGTAAATGAAATGTATTTAAAGCTTAGAAAAAACGCTAACCTGCTATTTGACAAAAGAGAGCAATTTTACATTTTCTGCCGCGTTTCAATGCAACATTTATTGCACGATTATTACTTTAGAAAAAGTTCCAAAAAGCACGAAGTAGTATTTATTGATGAATCTGATGAATCCAGAAGAGTCATCGAAAATCTGATAAATCTTTCCGAATTCAAAGATTTATCGGGTTATGCGAATTCTTTAGAATTATCAATAGCTTTTGATGAAGCATTATCCAAACTCGGTGAAAAACATCCGAGAAAAGTTGAAATCGTTATCTTAAAATATTGGCTCGATGAAACGGAACAGGAAATAGCAGACATTCTTAATATTTCCAAATCCAGCGTCAGACGCGATTTGGCAATGGCAATTCCTTTGATTCGCTCTGTAATTGATGAAAGAATGAAATCGGCATTGAACGAAGCGAATGACATCACACAAACCACCGTCAGAAACTATTATTTAAATAAAATCGCCGGAGACGACCAAAATTTTTTAAATCAACTTGTCATTATGCTCAAAGATATGAAAAAAAATAAATCCTCAACTAATTATTTACCATAACGATTCGAAAACCCGTTCGATTATTACCTTCGGAACCAACTTTTTCGGATGTTCGATAGGCACATTGGGTCATAGATGCCTCATCCATATAAGAGCCGCCGCGTTTAACATATTTATCCTTTTCTTGCGATTTATTTTGCCTTGGTATTCCGTATTTTTTAACATCGTCAGGCATATCAAGATAATTGTCGTGCCAATCATCCGCAACTATCTCCCAAACATTGCCGTTCATTGCGACTACGCCATAAGAATTAGCAATAAAAACCGATTCCTCCATCAAAATGCTTGCTTTCCTCATTAAAGGTTCAGTCCATTTCGGAACTTTTTCATCGGTCAGAATCATCGCGTTAACTATATCTGTTCGCTGCGGAATCTTCCAAACATCGGTATTCCCTGCCCTGCAGACATATTCCCATTCCGCCTCGCTCGGAAGACGAATCTCTACATTTTCTCCATTAGCCTTAAAGAAAGCCGTTAATCTATTGCAAAATTCTACAGCTTTGTAATAAGAAATGTTCGTTTTAGGCATTGAATCATTCTTATCTTCAACTTCCAAATCAATATTAACTTTTGGAAGTTTTGTAACAATATTCCACTGTTTATTAGTTATTTCAAATTTTCCCATATAAAAATTTTTACTGATATTTATTTGGGTAAGCGGTTCTGCAACACTTTCTTCCTCAAGAATCGTTCCAGCCGTGCTTATTACTTTCTTCGGGTCGGAATTGTCATCATTTGTAGTAATTTTCGGATTCTTTTCCAAAGTTTTTTTACTTAGCTCAGAAATACTATCTATAGCAGGAGAGTTTAGATTTTTTTCCTGTGGGTTAATGTTTTTTTCTGTTTTATTTACAGGCTCGAATTTTCCCACTAATTCTGTCGGCTTACTGTTGTTGGCTTGATATACAGTTTTAAAGAACTCTCCTTCCTTCCTTCCCATTAAAAAATTACCGGCAGGTATAGCTACAAAAGTAAAACATATTTCGTTTTTTTCTTTCGCGTCGCAGAATATATTTTTTTGCGGAATCTCTTGGTAGACAAGAGCATTCACCTCATTAAAAGTTGGAACTTGCATTTGATTTTCTTTATTTTCAATCACTAGTGGTTGCGATTGTATATAGCTTCTTCCGATAAAACCTAATAGAATAAAAAATACTGCCAAAACCGACAATCTTATTGCAGGTGTTTTCCACTCATCCCAATGTGTTAATCCGCCTTTGAATCCTAAAAATTGAGAAATTGATTTGGTCATCAAATACCATAAACTTCTTTTTCGAGCTTTTACGAATTTCCCTTTTAAGAAATTATCAATATCCTCTCTTAATGCAGCAACATTTTCATAACGGTTTCTCCTTCTTTTTTCAAGAGTTTTCATTACGATGGCATCCAAATCACCGATTAAAATATCGCTTAGTTTTATCAAATCAACGCCGAATTTGCTTTTTTCTTCAATTTCAAAAACCCTTTTACTCGGAAGCACGGGCAGAAAATTTAAATTTGTTACTTCCTTTATGATTTGTTCTTTATCTTTCACACCATCGCCGAAAGGAACTTTTTCCGTCAACAACAGATAAAGAATCACACCTAATGAATAAACGTCTGCCTGATTTGTAACAACTTCATTTTGGTCAAATTGTTCCGGTGGTGCATATTTTAGAGTTAAGGGATTTACCAAATCCGACCGTGTAAATTCGTGCGATTCACTACGGGAAAACTTGCTCGAACCGAAGTCAATCAATTTTATTCGATGAGGTCGGTCGGCTGTTACCAAAATGTTTTTCGGTTTTAAATCGAGGTGCAAAATATTCTTTTCGTGAATGTAGTCAATAACTTCACACAATTGTTGAAAAAATTCTAACACTTCCCGAACTGAAATAATTTTCGCTTTAGAGTATTCATCAAAATGTTTTCCTTTTACATACTCAACGGCAATATAAGGAAAAGTTACTCCGTTTCTTTCACAAATTCCAGCATCGTAAAGTTTAACTATATTGTCGTGATTAAATCGGGCAAGCGAACTGTGATCGGTATTCCAAAATAAATCATTTTCAGTATTCTCGGCTTTTTGCTTGTCAAAAACTTTGATGGCGGCTAAAGTTTTTAAGATTTCGTGTTCAGCACTATAAACCGTAGCAAGTCCGCCTTCATTTATCCTTTCAATTACTATGTAATTGCCAATTTTCGCACCACTTTCAAATACGGAATTGGTAAAACCCGCCTCACCTTCATCCATTTCGTTCAAGCCTTCCATTACATACTCGAACATTATTTGATTATCGCCACATTCATTTTCGATAAACATAGCGCGTTTTTCTTTATCTTTGATAGAAAAGGCTTCGTTTATAATTCTTCCTATTTTAAGGTCTTCTTCCGTATTAAAAGTATTTTCTTGGGACATATCTGTTCGGATAATTTCAAAAACCGTGAAAATGATTTCTTTGGATTGTTTTAGAAAAACTGGTTCATCAAATTTGCGTCATCTCTTCGGCTTAAATTTTTAGGACTATTTAAATTCTTACTGATTTTCGAGTTTTGTTAATGCAAAAGCGCATAAAATAATTATTAAAGCATTGAACTATTCTCGTCTTAAATGTTTGTTTATATGAAAAACCCTACCACAGAAAAACAATTCCCTCAAATTAAAAAATAATATTATCCAGTAATTAGATTATATTTTTTTAGCCGATGACTATTTATGATTCTCCAAATCGTTTTAGAAGTAGAAGCATTTATTAACAAGACTTCTAAAGAAACTTTAAGATATTGCAAAGGAACATAAATGATGAAAACTTTAGTTGAAGAATTTGTAACAGCATTGGCAGTGTTAGTCGGGATTCCGGGTTTTGGTTTGTCAAAAACAAGACACTTTGTTCCCATTTTTTGAAACGGCAAGAGTGAAGGGCGGAAAAAATCTGCTCATAAAATTAAATTGGTAGAAAATTAGGAGAAACGAAAAAAATGAAAAATTTAATGGCAAAATTAGTTATCGCGTTGGTGGTTTTGAGCGGAATTCCTGATCTCGGTTTAGCAAAAACGAGTCCGTTGGTTGAAACAATTACGGAAAACTCAACGACAAAATTCGGAAGTTTTCGTTTGAGTTCCAATAGTTATCGAATCCATAACATTCCCTTAAATCGTGGGTCTGCCGACATCATCCTTGAAGGCGATGGCGATACGGATTTAGATTTGTATGTCTATGATGATAACAATAATTTTATTGGCAAATCGGAGTGTGGCTGTGATTATGAAACTATTTCGTTGCAGATTTATCGCTCTACTATCTTTAAGGTCAAAGTGGTTAATCGCGGGGATGTCTACAATGATTATACTTTAACGGTTCGTTGAAACAGAAGGATTAAAAGAAAATGACGAAAAAGCTAATGATTGCGAATCTTGCAATCATTAGTTTTTTTTGATTTTTCAGACTTTTTTTCAACTTCTTGCGTCTTAAAACCGGACGCGGTTTAATTGGCGTTCCGAAATCGCGTTTGGTAAGATTCTCGTGCGATTTTAAGTTTTGAGAAACGGACGAGTTTTTTTAATGGTGAATGATTTGACGGACGAGCAGCTTGTCGAATTGGCAATCGCGGATAATGCGGATGCTTTCGGCGTAATCGTAAGCCGATGGGAGCGCAAGATTTTCGCGCTCTGTTTCGGTATGCTCGCCCGCGAGGAAGAAGCCAAAGATGCCGCGCAGGAAACTTTTATTTCCGCTTATCGGAATTTAAAAAATTTTCGCGGCGAAGCAAAAGTTTCGTCTTGGTTGCATCGTATAGCTGTCAACCAATGTTTGACGTTCAAACGGCGGACAAAAAGCCGTTCCGAATCTTATTTGGACGATGAAGAAAATACGGAAGACAAAGTTTTTGTCGCATCGCCTACTTATTCGCCGTCGAAACTGACGGAAAAAAGCGAACGAACGGCGTTAATCAGACAAGCGGTTTCGTCGCTTCCGGCTGATTTGAAAGAGGTTATCGTGATGAAGGAATTTCAAGATATGACGTTTCAGGAAATTTCGGATAATCTTGATTTACCACTTAGCACGGTCAAAAGCCGTCTTTATACTGCGCTCAAACAGCTTCGGATGAAGCTCGAAAGAACGCCTTTGGAAATTGTTTGAGTCAATAAAAAAGTTATGTTGAGCAATAATCACAATTCATCGTGCGCGTTTGGCGAACAAATCGTGTCTTATATTTACGATGAAGCAAGCGCAAAAGAGCGAGATAAATTTGAAAAGCATCTTATAAATTGTCTGTCGTGCGCCGACGAAATCGCCGGTTTCGGATTGGTGCGTTCGTCAATCAATGAATGGCGCAAAGAAGAATTTCTCGTGCTTGAATCGCCCGCGCTCAAAATTCCCGAATTGCAAAAAGCGAATCTCGTGCAAAGCGAAAAATCTTCGTGGCTCAACGAACTCCGCAATATTTTTTCATATTCTCCGGCGTGGACGGCAGGTTTTGCCGCGTTGATTGTGTGCGTCGGTTTGATTTGGCTTGTTTCCGGTAGTTCAAAAGAAAATGTTGCTTCAAATTCGACACAGGAAATTACGCCTGTTACGCCAATAAATGTTAATCAAGATAAAGAATCAATCGTGCCGCCGAAGGAAGAAAAGGCGGTCGTAATGCCGAAGGAAGAAGATTCAAAAATCGCGCCGCAATCTGTTAGAACTGTTGAAAAGAAACCCGTTGCGCCGAAACAAACGCCGGTTCGTGCATCAAACATCGCGCCGAAATCAGTTACGCCGAAAATTAATAACGCGATGGCTGTGAATAAAAATAATAGGACTAATAATATTCAAAGACAAAAAGCCCCGACACTTTCAGAAGTTGATGGCGACGAAGATAATTCTCTGCGTCTTTCGGAACTTTTTGATGAAATTGACTCTAAATAAAAGTGAGGTTAAACCCCGATGAAATTTAAAAGTTTAATAATTCTGGCAATTTTGATTTTTCTGCCAGCCGTTTTTGCCAACGCGCAGGAGGTTCAAGAAAATCAGAACACCGAACGCCAAAACATTCGCCCACAGAGATTGTTTGAGCAACTCGGTTTATCGCGTGAACAAATTCAGCAAATCCGCCGCATCAACCGCGACAAACAGCCGTTAATGAAAGAAGCACAAGAAAAATTGCGCGAAGCCAACCGTGCGCTTGATGTCGCGATTTATGCCAATACTCCGAACGAAGAAGAAGTCAAAAATCGTCTGAAAGATGTGCAAATGGCACACGCCGAAGTATTGAAAATTCGCACTGTTATGGAGTTTGAAGTCCGCAAAGTCTTGACCGCCGAACAACTCGCAAAATTCATCCGCCTGCGCGAAGAATTTGAACGCAACCAACAGGAACGCAAAATCAACAACAATCGTCCGAACGGACAGCGCAATTATTAGAGACTTTTGCAGACGGAACGCTTTACGCAAGTCCGCCGGCAGAATAGCTAAATATAAAAAATATCACTCGCAGACTTGCGTAACGCTTCCGTCTAACACGAAAAATCACGAATCGGATTATTCTTATTCGTGATTTTTCGTGTTATTTCGTGGTTTCGTTTTGTTTGCCTTTACCGTCTGCTAAACTATCAAGGCGAAGCGATGAAATCCGCGTTTTCGACATTTTCCGAAGGCGTTATAATCATCGTATCGGGATTGAAAACGAATCGTTTGCTTCGGACGGAAATCGTATAACTCGCGCCCGCTTCGAGATTTTCAAAACGGTAATAGCCGAACGCATTTGTCAAAACTGTGCGTGTTTCGCCGTTTGAAGCGATGAGCGTTACGGCTGTTTTGCCGATGCCGTTTCCAAACGAATTTGTAACGCGTCCGCCGACCGAAACATTTGCCGCAAGCGGCGCAAATTGGGCGACTGTCCAATCGGAAAAAGCCGTTATGCCGGAAATAAACGCCGTGTTTGCCACCGTGTTGACACAGGGCGAACCCATTCCGCAATCATTCGCAAATTGCAGAGGCATTCCGCCCGTAACCCGCGTGATGACGTAAAGCGATTCGTTTCCGACGACATCAGATTGCAGATAATTAAAGGTCAAACTCGCCGTAAATGTTCCCGTTCCGCTCAAATTCCAATATCTTTGCAAACTCGTTGCCGCGTTCAAATTCGGCTGATTTGTTTGAAAAACATTTGTCGTAACCTGCGTTGTGCCGCTCGTGATTTGGACAGTTACGGGCGCATATCCGTTTGCCGTGCCGATTGGGAAGGTGAACGCCGGAAGTCCCGCGACGTTGAAATTTTTGACGACTGTTCCCGTGATGTAACCGTTTGTTCGCACGGCGGTTGCGTTGTCGCTGAAATAAAGCGCATTCGCGCCGATATTCAAAATTCCGTTGGTCAGATTGAGCGTTCCGTCAACAGAATTTCCCACGAAA
>CALMEH010000277.1 GCA_937863115.1 uncultured Acidobacteriota bacterium | reverse complement strand
TTTATTTGGTTGCCTTGAGCAATCTTATCGTGCCGAACAAACGGTTAACCAAAATGTATTTGCTTCTTTCATTGCTTAATTATTCAAATTGTCACGCTTAAAACTGCAAAACAAAAAATTCTGCGTCGCGCCGAAAGGCGTTTGGTGGTCTTCGGTGATACACTTTATTTTTTCAAAACCGCCGTCAAGTTGTTCTTGAAGTTCAAGTTCGCTGTATTGTTTGATATTAAGCCCACTACATTTTTGCGGTCCGTTTTCCGAAAATGTGCCGATGGTCATAAATCCTTTAACGGCTTTTCTCGCTAAGTTAATGTAAGCTGAAATTTCTTCGGTCGTGGTCAAAAAATGAAATGTGGCGCGGTCATGCCAAACGTCAAAATAGGTTTCGGGTTCGTAATCGGTTACGTCCGATACAACCCAATTCACATTTTTCGCTTTCTTGCCAAGCCGCTTTTTGGCTCTTTCCAAAGCCTTGTCGGAAATATCCAAAACGGTTATGTTTTCAAAACCTTCATCAATCAGAAAATCAACGAGGCGGCTGTCTCCACCGCCCACGTCAATAATTTTTGCCGACTTCGGCAATTTGAAACTGTGAATGAAATCCAAAGAAGTTTGCGGAATACCTTGTGTCCAGCTTACTTCATTCGGCTGTTTGGTTTCATATACCTTTTCCCAATGATTTTTTTTTTCGTTTTTCATATCAATTTCCTACGAATATTTTTAAGTTAAGATTGCACGATCAACTTTCCTCGAATCATATTCATTCCGCAAGCAAATGTAAATTCACCAGTCTTTTCGGGCGTAAATTCAATCGGCGTAGTTTTGAAAGCGGGTAAATCTTTGGCAATTCCGAAATCGCCGAAAACTACTTTCTCACTGCATGAAGAAGTTTCATCACGGTAAAAATTCAGTCGCACCGGAACGCCGTTTTTAACCACGATCACGTCGGGCGAATAACCGCCTCTGACCGTAACTTTTATCTCTTGAACGCCTGTTTCATTGGTTTCGGCGGACACTTTTTCGCGCTCGCCGAAAAAATACCAAAGCGTTAAAGCAATTAAACCTACTCCGCCGATTATGACTAAAATTTCTATTGTATCCATAAAATTTACCTCTTTTAATCGGATTAGCCGCGAGAAGAGTCGAATCAAGAAAAGAAGACAGGAAAAAGTATCTCGAATCAATCTCTTCTCAAAGCGGCTAAAATCAATCCTTTATTATGCTTTGAAAGACCGTAGCCGCAAACTGTTGGCGACCACCGAAACGCTCGATAGACTCATTGCCGCCGAAGCGATTATCGGCGAAAGAAGCCAACCCGTAAATGGATAAAGCAGTCCGGCGGCAATCGGAATGCCGATCACATTGTAAATAAACGCCCAGAAAAGATTCTGTTTGACCGAGCGAATCGTGGCTTTTGAAAGCGCGATTGCCGTTACCACGCCGCGCAAATCCCCTTTGATCAAAGTTATATCGCTGGCTTCGATGGCAACATCTGTGCCTGTTCCAATAGCGATGCCGACATCGGCTTGAGCAAGAGCCGGAGCATCGTTAATGCCGTCGCCGACCATTCCAACGATTTTCTTTTCGGCTTGCAGCCGTTTGATTTCTCCAGATTTTCCTTCGGGCAGAACTTCCGCCAAAACTCGCGTTATTCCAACTTGTTTTGCTACCGCTTCCGCTGTGCGTTTGTTATCACCGGTCATCATCACGACTTCCAAACCTAAGTTTTGGAGCGCACGAATCGCATCTTTCGATTCCGGCTTAATTGTATCGGCAACGGCGACAATTCCGGCAAACTTTCCGTCAATTGCCGCAAACATCGGGGTTTTCCCTTCGCCCGCTAATTTTTCAACTGTCTTTTCCGTGCCGTTCAATTCAATTTTTCGCTCGTTCATCAAGCGAAGATTTCCAAGTAATAAATCTTTTCCCGCAATGCGCGCTTCAATGCCGCGACCCTCAAGCGCGTTGAAATTTTCAACCTTTTCAAAAGCCAAGTTTCTACTTTCCGCACCGCGCACGATTGCCGCTGCGAGCGGATGTTCGCTCAGTTTCTCAGCCGAAGCGACGATTTTCAAAAAGTCGTTTTCGGTAAAGCCTTCTGCCGTAACTATATCGGTCAAACTCGGTTCGCCTTTCGTAATTGTTCCGGTTTTATCCAAAACAATCGTATTTAGTTTATGCGCCGTTTCGAGCGAATCGCCGCCTTTGATCAAAATTCCGTTTTCCGCACCCTTGCCCGTTCCGACCATAATTGCCGTCGGAGTCGCCAACCCCAAAGCACACGGACAGGCAATAATAAGCACCGAAACGAAGTTGACCAGAGCCATCGTAAATCTGACTTCAGGCGAAGCGGCAACAAACCAGACGACAAACGTCGCAATCGCAATGCAGATCACAATCGGCGTAAAAATTCCGCTGATTGTATCGGCAAGTTTGGCAATCGGCGGTTTCGAGCCTTGCGCGTCTTGAACTAATTTGACGATTTGCTGCAATGCCGTGTCTTTCCCGACTTTTGTGGCTTTTAAGGAAAACGCGCCGATTTTTTTTATTGT
>CALMEH010000276.1 GCA_937863115.1 uncultured Acidobacteriota bacterium | reverse complement strand
CCCGTCGTTCCGCATCACGCCCGACCAGTGCCCATACCGCGCGCCCGCCGGAGCGTTGATGGAAATTTCCGATGTTACCGTAACGCTCGTTACGCCCGGCGCAAAAGTAATTGTATCGTCGCCCGCGAGCGCGTTCGTTTCCTGCACCGCCGCCCGCAAAGTGCAGATGCCGTTGCCCGTCCCCGTTTCGCAAACGCCGTTGCCCTCCGTTACGTCGCCCGCGTCGCCGTTATTATTCACAACAAAACCGACAATCAAACTATTTTTAGCGGCTGTCTTTTGATTATCGTTGGAGTTGTAACTGTAAATTTGATTTGCCCCGTCGTTAGACGCAGATACATCCTCTGAATCAACTTTGGCGACCGTGGTTTCCATTGCCGTTGCCGACGCGATTGCCAAAACCAAAAATATAAATTGTAAAATCCTTAATCTCACTAATGTCCTCCGTAAAAATAATTGTCATTTAAATAACCGAATAGAACAATTTTGAAGATGAAACCACGCGCATAGCACAAAACAACACGAAAAGAGTTAGCTTTTTCGTGATATTTTATGTGTTTTCGTGGTTATAATTCATAAAATATCTTTGTCCGGTTACTTATTCTAGTTGTTCATTACTCCAATATATTACCCTACTTATTTCATTTTGACATCTTTCTGAATTTCTTTTTTAACGGCAGGATTTTCGAGACTTCAAGAAGGATTTTTGACGGCAAAGATTTGCTTTTCAGCCAAAAGCCGCGCCGGATTGTTTGAAATTATTGCCTCAATTCCCAAATCAATCGCACGTTTTACCCAAACGGTTTGGTCAACCGTCCAGATTGTTACGGGCAAATTTCGCTTCTTCGCATTTTCAACCGTTTTTCGCGTTGCCAACGAATAATGCAGCGAAATTTCATCTGCCAGATATGCTTCAGCCGCATCGAAAATCGCAGTTCTTTTGCGGAAAACCGTTTTGAATTGCGGCTCGAACAGTGCGACGGTGCGAATTGCAGGGAAGGTTTCTTTAGCATATTTGACGGCTTTGAGATTAAAACTTTTTAATTTCACCTGCGACAAAAATTTACTTTCCGAAATCATTTCGCAGACTTTTTCAACAGACTTTTCCACAGCATTATCCGCAAATTTCAATTCGACGTAAAGAATTCCTTGATAATATTCTAAAAATTCGAGCAATCCGCCAAAAGTAGGCACGATTTCGTTTGAAAAACTTTCGTCAAATCTTTCTTTATAACGTCGATTAAACCAACTTCCGACATCAATTTTCTGCAATTCATCCGCCGTCAAATTTTTGACGAAATCGGCACGTCCGCCTAATCTTTTCAAATCAAAATCGTGAATCACCATCGGCACCTTGTCTTTTGAAAGTTGAACATCAAATTCCAAACCTTCCGCGCCGCAATCAATCGCCCGTCGAAACGCCCCAAAAGTGTTTTCAGGTGCAAAATTCGACGCGCCTCGATGCGCGATAATTAAAGGCTTTTTCATAAGATATTCGCCTGCAAAACATACGAAAGAAACGAAAATAAATCAAAAATCTTTTTTCGTTTCTTTCGTATGTTTCGCAGGCAATAATTATTTCTTTTCTAATAAAAAAATCATTTTTGACCAGCCAATCGGTTCGGTAATCGGAAATTGTGAATCGCCGACAATATTGAAATATTTGTGTGAAGTATTACGCACTTCTTCGATGGAATGCGTTTTGAATTTATACAAAATCTCCAAAACCGAGCCGACAATCGAAGGTTTTACCGGAATCAAAACCAATTTCGCGCCGCGTTTCATTACTCGCGCCATCTCGCGCAAACCATCATCAAGCGGCACATATTCCAAAACGCCGCACGTCAAAACCAAATCGAAAGTCTCATCCGCAAACGGCAGAAAAAGAATGTTTCCCTGCACGGGCGCAATATTTTTCGCATCGGTTTTTTTATCTTTTTCAAATTGTTCACGCGAAACTTGCAGGGAATTAAACGACAAATCGAGCGCAACCGTTTTGCAAGGACGAAAACCCGCGCTTTGAAATCCGAGCGTAACAATGCCCGTGCCGCTTCCCGCATCTAAAACCAGCGAATTTTCATCGAGATGTAAATTCAGAGATTTGAGATATTTCGCCACCGAATTGCGATAACCGTTGACCTTCATCGCCAAATTATGCACATCGGCGATGCGGTCGTAGAAAGTTTGAGTCTTTGATTTTTGGGACATAGTGAATAGTGAATAGTGAATAGTGAATAGTGAACAGTTTAAGAAAATTCTCTCGCCACTATTCGCTATTCACTATTCACTTAGAAGTTTCTCTATTTCCTTCTGAATTTGCAATTCGCGGCTTGCGCCCGAACCTGTTTCAACGTAGCGGATAATTCCTTTGCGGTCAATCAAAACAGCGGTCGGAATGCCGTTTGCGCCGTAATTTTCCTGATTTGCCTGACCTTTGGCAACCACGAAATCGTAAGGCAAGCCGTAGGCTTTGCGGAATTTTTTTAAGAAATCAAATTCGGCGTTTTCGTCCGCCGACATTCCTTCAACCTGATAATACCAGCGTGTTACGCCCAAAATTACCAAGCCTTCTTCCTGATAAGATTTTTGCATTTCAACTAATGCCGGAAAAGCCGCAATGCACGGACCACACCACGTTGCCCAAAAATCAAGAAAAACGACTTTGCCACGCATTTGTGCAAAAGTTTTTGCCTCGCCCGGAAACCAGCGTTCGATGTTTTGGAATTCAATCGCCTGTTCGCCCAAAATTTTGTAATGTTTTTCGCGCTTTTTCAGATTGCGTTCAATGTCTTCTTGCAACGGTTTTGAAACGAAATCTTTTTTCAGATTTCCGAGCGTTTCAGCATAAAGTTGCAAGCCGAGCGGTTTGCGTCCGGTTTCGATTAAGTGTTTTATTTTGCGGTCAACAGCGGAAAAATAAAGACTGTTCGATTCGACCGCGACGCCCATTTTTCGCAAATCATCGAGCGCGGCATCGGCTTCCGTTTGATTTTTGCTCGTTCGGTAAATGTCGAAAACTTCCATTCCCGTGCCTAAGACTTGATTGAGCGCACGAACCCGCGAAGGTTCATCTTTGAAAAGTGCTTTTGCTGTGTTGTATGCGTCTTGTGCGTGGACGGCGGCTTTTGTGAAATTTTTTTCCGCTTTGTAGTTTTCTGCAAGTTCGGTTGCCATTTTCAGTCGTTCGCTCATTTTCGACGGCTGATTTTTGAGATATTCGGTAAGCGTTTTTTCGGCTTCGTCAAACCTTTTTTTACGCGCCGCCGCAATCACCAAAGCCGCCCGCGCCGTCTGCGATTTTTCGGCATCGGCGCGTTCCGAAGAAAGAAATTTTCCAAACGCTTCGCTCGCACCTTCGACGTTTTCGGCTATTGAATGAAGCATTCCGAGATAATAAAAATCAGCGGGCGAGAGATTTTTACGCGAAGAAAGATGCGCCGCATATTTTGCCGCGAGCAGTTTTTGCTCCAAAACCGTGCTTTTGTAAAGCTCGTCTGTGTAGGGAACTTTTTTGACTTTGAATTCTTCGATTTTTACTTTGGTGTAATTGTTGGCTTCATTAAACATCTGTTCAGCAGTCAAATTGTTTAATTCATTGGTTGTCGAATCGGCGGAAACCGTCGTTTTTTGCCCTGTGCGTCCCGATTGTGCAAGGCAGTTGAGCGATAAAATAATTATTAAAGCCGGAATATGAAATTTACGCATAAAATTTTGATTGTAGGCAATTGGCAGCAGCAGTCGGCAGTAATATTTAAACGAAATAACTGCCGACTGCTGCTGCCAACTACTTACTAAAATTATATTTATCGGCTGAAAACAAGCGGTTTGACGGGCAATTTGCCGTCCGAATTTTTTTCCTCACTGCACACGCCGATTATTTTTCCCAGTATTTTGATGTCGCTTTCATCAAAAAGGGTTGGTTCGCCTGCGCCATTTTCTAAACAAACGATGCCGAAATCCGCATCGTAGAAACCGCAAATAACCGAATCGGTCGCAGTTTCAATAATTGCAACCAAATCGCCGCGCTTTATTTTTTCCTTCACGGCAATCGCCAGCGAGCCTTTCGGCAAATCGTATTTTTCCAAATAAGAATTGTTTATCCGAACGCCTTGAACATCGCCGTAATGCGCCAGCGAAGGCGGCAAAATCAGTTCGAAGGTTTCTTCGTCGCGCTCTTTCTCAACAAAAATATCGTCAATTTTAGGAGAATTTTTCTTGAAAAGTTCGAGTTCAAAATCTTTCATCAGATTTTTTCCGGATTCTTCGCTAATGTGAACATTGGCAATCTGCACCGCTTCAAAAAGACTCTGAGTTGCCGTTGAAACATCGTTCAAATAAATCAAAATCTTAGTTTTTGTCCAAAAAGTTTCGACTAAAAGAGCGCGATTTTCGCAACTTTCCATAATTGCCAGAGCCGCTTCGACGGCAATCAAGGCTTGCCGGTATTTTCCTTCGTCAAAATAAATTTGCGCCTTTGTGTCGAGCGAAAAACCTTCACGGGTGCGGTCGTTTATGGATTTGAAAATTTCTGTGGCGCGGTCAATCGCCAGATGCGCTTCGGCAAAATTTCTTTCGAGTTTATAAAGCTGTGCAAGATTATTTTCAATCGCGCCGAGGTAATTACGATTACCGGATTTTTGATGATGAAGTTTGCCTAATTTAACATATTTCAATGCTTTGGAAGTTTCTCCAAGTTCTTGATGAGCCAGAGCAAAATAGACATAGAAACTGCCTTTTGTTGCTTCATTATCAGAAATTAAAAAGTTTCTTTCTTCGCCGGAAAGTGTTTGAATAATTTCTCTATATTTTTTGTGCGAAAGAAGGATCAGAGATTTAATTATCTTTGAATACAGCCTAATGTTATGAGATTCGGAAATGTCGTGAAGAAATGCTTGTTCCAACCAAGTTTCGGATTCAACTAACTCCCCCGATCTCCAGTATGCGAGAGCCAGATAATTTTCGCATTCGGCAATTTTTTCAATGTTTCCGAGTTTGATAAAACGATGACGCGCCTCAGTCAAAAGATTTTTCGATATTTCCTGCGTTTTCGGAATGTTTTTATTTTGTCCTTCAAACCCGATCAAACTTCCGCACCGCAGAAATAATTCTGCTGCTTCAAAAGAACTCAATCCTTCGACATCCGGCATAGAATTAATATCTTCCCAAAAATTGCCGACCGCCGCCAACGCAGTTTTATATTCACCGCGACACTCGAAACGAAACAATTCTTGGAGCAAAACCTTAATTTGTGGGTGGAGAATCTTCATAACGGATTATCAAGCGTATTTGATAGTATAAACCCGATACGCCGATTGTATCAATAAAAATAACACTTGGAGAATAAAATAATGAAAACAACAATTAAATTTTTTTTGGTCATCACTTTATTTGGCTCGATTACGCTTGCCGACGACGGCAACATGGGAACCAGCAACAGAAATTGCACGCAACAACAGTCTTGTTTGGTTGCCGATCAAAACGATGAAAACGCAAATGAAGAAAACGGCATTTTAGAATATGTCCAAGAATTTTTAGCAAAAATACTCGGATAAAATTAAAAAGCTATTCGGATGAAGAAATTAACGGCGCGTCTTCGTTTATTTTTTCTTCTTTAATATTGCCGGAATTCAAAACAACGACTTTTTCTGTAGCGTTTTCTTGATAATCGCCGCGAATAACTTCCTTTACGAGTTCCAAACATTCCTGTCTGATGAATTCACGCATCTCGGCAGAAAGGCGAAGTGTGTCTTCATTTCGGTCAAAACTGACGAATTTATCGCCTTTTCCGGTTAACAGCCAATGAATAGAACACGAAGTCTTTTCCGAAATTTGAATCAAAGCGGGAATATTTGGAAGTCTGCCGCTCAAATAATTTTTGGCGGCTTGGTAGGAAATGTCTAATTTTTGACA
This sequence comes from uncultured Acidobacteriota bacterium, assembly GCA_937863115.1. Taxonomy (GTDB): domain Bacteria; phylum Acidobacteriota; class Blastocatellia; order Pyrinomonadales; family Pyrinomonadaceae; genus CALMEH01. Next base: position 6,041 of record CALMEH010000276.1, on the reverse strand, counting down.
AGCAACCTGCGGTTGCGAAGTGCCGCAAATCTCAACAAGTCTTTTTACAAAATCAGGATTTTTCATAATGGCTAATTCTCCTCTTGACACGACTGAACAATCGTGTAATATATTAAACGATTGTTCAGTTTTTTTCCAACATCTTGGGGTTGGAAAAAGCAAGATTCGGTGGTTTTTGAAATTATAGAGTCCAGAAGAGCTTGGGTATATGAAAAAACAGCGAATATCGGTGATTTTTCTCCTTGGGTTGACCAAGTTTTTTTGCTATAAGTTCAATTATTGCCGAACTTTCGTGTCGATTACCTAGTAATTGACGCGAAGAGAGGGAAACGGTGTGGGAGACGTTTCCCTCTTCCCTATTTTAAAGAGAATTTCCGGCGGCAAAACCGCTTGCCCACGCCCATTGGAAATTATATCCGCCGAGCCAACCTGTTACGTCAACCACTTCGCCGATGAAAAATAATCCTTTAACTCGTTTGCTTTCCATAGTTTGCGAAGAAAGTTCATTTGTATTAATTCCGCCGCGTGTAACTTCCGCTTTGTGATAACCTTCCGTTTCGCCAAAGAGAATTTGCCAATCGTCTAATTTTTCGGAGATTTTTTTGCGGTCTTTCTTGTTTAATTGATTGAGCGGTTTGTTGGAAAACTCGTCCAAAGCGAAACTTTCGGCGAAACGATTCGGAAGAAATTTGCTTAAGAAATTCTCTAAAGTTTGTTTACTTGAAATGTTTTTTTCAAAAAGATTTGCCGCATCTAAATCGGGCAACAAATCAATCGAAATTTGGTTTTCGCGTCGCCAATAATTTGAAATTTGCAAAATCGCCGGACCAGATAAACCTTTGTGAGTAAATAAGATATTCTCCCGAAACTCTTTTTTGCCGGTTGAAACACGCGCATCAATCGAAACTCCGGCAAGGCGTGAAAAATTCTTTCCGTCGGCGAAAACAAGCGGCACGAGCGAAGGCGAAGTTGGCACGATTTTTAAACCGAATTGCCGTGCGATTTTATAGCCGAAATCCGTTGCGCCAATCTTCGGAAACGACAAACCGCCGGTGGCAATTACTAAGTTTTCACAGGTAAAAACGCCTTGATTCGTTTCGATTTCAAAGACTTCATTTTTGTGGACATTTTTTACTGAACAATCGTTTAAAATTTTGACTTTTGCAGCGGCAGATTCCTTCAAAAACATCTCGACAATTTGCCTCGAAGATTCACGGCAAAAAAGTTGTCCAAGCTTTTTTTCGTAAAATTCAATGCGATGTTTTTTGACGAGTTCGACGAAATCGTTTGGCGTAAATCTTGCCAGCGCAGATTTACAAAAATGCGGATTTTCGGAAACGAAATTTTCCGGTTTGGTGTTGATGTTCGTAAAATTACAACGTCCGCCGCCCGAAATCAAAATCTTGCGCCCGACTTGCGAATTATGCTCCAGAATGAGAACCTTGCGCCCCCGTTTTCCGGCTTCAATCGCGCAAAAAAGCCCGGCTGCGCCTGCGCCGATGATGATTGCATCAAACTTCATTCAAATATCTTTCGCGCAAAATCCGCAAATGATGGCGAATATGTCCGACCAGCATAAAAGCCAGAGCGCGAACCGAAACCTCCGCGTCGCTTGCCGTGCCGACTCGAAGCCACGCCTCGTCCGTTAAATTTTCAAACAAGATAAGATTTGCGCGGCGCGAAAGCAACAATTCATCTAATAAATCGGCAAGTTTCATCTGATTAAAATTGGCATTTTCGATATAGTCGTCTTGCTCAAAACCTTCAATCGGCGTTTCGTCGGCGCGTGAAATCCGCAGAGCGCGATAAGCGAAAATCCTTTCGCAATCGGTTAAATGCCCAAGCAATTGCTTGATTGTCCATTTGCCTTCGGCGTAAGCATAGAGCGATTTTTCCTCCGAAATTTCGGCGAAAACTTCTCCGAGTTCGTCTAATTGTTTTCGCATTGTCGCAACAATATCGGTTTCTTCAACGAGCGAAACATAGCGGTCGTAATATTCGGCGTATTCATTTTTTTGTGGACGATTCATAATTCAATTATCTTAACGCAAATCGGCAGTAAGCAAAAATGAAATACTTTTTATCTGAAAAACACTTATAATTCGAGAGGAAATTTTTATTATGAGAACAAAAATAATCATTATCGCAACCATTTTATTATGCAGTTTCGTTTCCGCTTTTGCACAGAGTGCCGATCCGCTTCGCATTAAATTTGCAAAAGGAAAATCAAGCACGAATTTGAGCGGAACGCTTTCAAACGACCAACAGATGGATTACGTTTTCGGCGCAAAAGCCGGACAAAAAATAAGTTTAAAGGTTACATCACAACCAAAAGGCAATTTTTTCGATTTCGATTTGCAAGGCGTTGATTTTGAACTCGAAACCGAATTCGATTATTACAGCAACTACAGTTTTACTGCGCCGGAAACGGGGGATTATTTAGTCTTTGTGCGAAAACGTCCGACCGAAAAAACGAAAACGGCGAAATTTTTTCTGACTTTGACGATAAAATAATAGTTCAGAGTTCCAACTTCAGTTGGAACTCTGAACTATTGATGATTGCAAGCAATCGCGTGAGATTCGCGCAAATCGGCTTCGATGCGGAGTCGGTTTTTTTCGTCTTGTTCAGCTAAAATGCAGACGACATTTGCCTTATTTTGTTTGATACATTTGTCTTTCGTATGTTTTTTGATGTCGTTCAAAATTGATTCCGTCTGCCCGATGCAGACGAATTTATGATGCCCGCGTCCGGTTTTGTCGTTGATTCGTTTCGAGATAATATAAATCGCCGAAACATCTTCAAACTCCGCAGTCAGCGGAAAAACTTCAAAGTTATACAAATTCTTTTTCCCGCGAAAGACGGCTTCGCTGATTATCTGAGATTTCTTTTTCTTCGCTTTCATACGAAAACTGTATCAAGTGTGAAACAATATCGCAAACACAGAACATTATTTTTGAGCGATAAAAAGAAATCTCTGCTCGGACATTGGCATTAGCTTTTCTTTGAACTTAACGCGATTTGTTTGTAGTTCTTGGCGCAGAGAATTGCCGCCGAAAAAGAGCAAAGAAGCGCGTTCAGACCATTTCAGAAGACGCGGCAATTTCTGCGTGAATTTATCGAGGGCGCGACATAAAACAAAGGAAACATCGGGCTTTCGGATTTCTTCAAATTGGCGATTGATGATTTCAGGGCGCATCTGCAACCGACATTTTTCCACAACTTCTTCGAGAAATTTTACTTTTTTCAATTTCGATTCAATCAAAACGCCGCGCAAATCTTCGCGGACGATCAAGCACGGAATCGAAGGAAGTCCTGCGCCCGTTCCGACATCGGCGAATTTTACTTTTTTCGGGAGAAATTCGAGTAAGGTTAAAGATTCGAGTATATGTCGCGTTGCAAATTCTTCTCCCGACGAAGGCGCGACAAGGTGCAAAATCGTGTTATGTTCCAGAATTATGGCGTAATAATTGGCGAGCGCATTGATTTTTTCTTCCGAAAGATTTAAGCCGAAAGCGGTTTGATGATTTTTGATTGATTCAATAAATTCTTCGCGCATATTCAAGGAAATATTTTTCAATTATATTTTGAGGTTATTATCGTTTAACCACGAAAATATAATGGATAATTGATATTTGATAATTAATAATGTCGTATTTGTGAAGTTTCAAATATATTCGTTGTCGCAAAGAAAAATTTGAAATTAAAAGTATGCGGACGAATGGAATCGAACCATCACGGGCTAATGCCCACAGGCTTCTGAGACCTGCGCGTCTACCAGTTCCGCCACGTCCGCGTGTGAAAAGGCAAAAGCTAGAATACAATCTGGCGCGTGAAAGTTCAAACCGCAATTTGTTATGATTGATTTTAATGAACGAAAAATTGGCGAAAGTTAAAGAACAAATCGCAAACGCGGCGCGGAAGGCGAATCGAAACGCGGACGAAATAAAATTAGTCGTGGTGAGCAAAACTCATTCGATTGAGAAAATAAACGAAGCTATCCGAGCGGGCGCGTCAGTTTTCGGCGAAAATAAAGTTCAGGAAGCGGAAGGAAAAATCACGCAAATCGGCAGAGATAAAGCCGAATGGCATTTAATCGGGCATCTGCAATCGAACAAAGCGCGGAAAGCGGTTAAACTTTTTGATGTCATTCACACGCTCGATTCGCTCGAACTTGCTGAAAGACTTGAACGTATTTGTATTGAAGAAAATCGCGCCGAACTTTCGGTTTTCGTTCAGGTTGATTTAGCAAATGAAACGACGAAAAATGGCATCAAAACAGAAGATTTGCCGCCGTTGATTGAATTTTTGAAGACTTGTAAGCATTTGAAATTTGACGGTTTAATGATAATTCCGCCGTTTTTTGAAGAGGTTGAAAAAGTTAGACCGTATTTTAGAAAATTGCGCGAACTGCGTGATAAAATTCTTCCAAATGGCGAACTTTCGATGGGAATGAGCCACGATTTTGCCGTAGCGATTGAAGAAGGCGCAACTGTAATCCGCGTTGGAACGGCGATTTTCGGTGAAAGGTTCTGAGTTCCAACTTCAGTTGGCAAACCGCCAGCGAAGCGGAGCGGTTTCTGCGTTTATCGGTTTGAACTTCGATGAGCGACGAATTTCTGCTTTGCTTCCCTCGCAGAAATGCCAACTGAAGTTGGAACTCAAAACATAAAATTTATGCTTTTACGAACAATTTATCCAATAATTAGCACAATCATTATTTACGCGCTTTTAGTTTTTGTTGCGCTTTTGGTTTTGCGTTTGATTCTTAATTATGCCGACCCGAATCCATTTGGCAAGATCGGACGGTTTTCTTATCATTTAAAGAAACGCACGGACAGATTTGTTTATCCGGCGGCGCGTTTGCTGGCGAATTTTCGGATTGACACGCGGCTTGCGCCGATTGTTACGATTTTGATTACGGCGGTTTTGGCTTTTTTTGCCCTCAATATTGTTCACGAAACTTTTTTTATCATTCAAAAGTTATCTGAAAATATAGCGACTACAAATATTGTAGCCATAATCGGCATAATAATTTATGCAATCTTGGGCATTTTGATTTTATTTATTTTCATACGCTTTATTTCGTCGTGGTTTGTTTTTACACGCAATACTTTTCTCGGTTTCGTGCAACGCGTAACTGACCCAATTTTGCTTCCGGCGCAGAGGTTGATTCCGACAATCGGGATGTTCGACATTTCCGCGATGCTCGTCCTGATTCTAATTCAATTACTGCAAGGTGTGGTTTTGCGCGTGTTCGGAATTTATTAGGCATTTTTTTAACGCAAAGACGCAAAGACGCAAAGACGCGGAGATTTTGAAATGCTTTTCAGATATTTGAGGATAAATTTAAAAAACTTTGCGCCTTTGCGCCTTTGCGCCTTTGCGCCTTTGCGCCTTTGCGTTAAAAATCTTTACTAAACTCTATTGATAAATTTTACCGAAAGAGATAAGGCGATAATTTTCACTGTGCGCGTCGTGCCGCGAGCGTCGAAAAGCGAAATTGTCGGCGATTTGGATGGCGCGTTAAAGGCTCGCATCGCTTCGCCGCCCGTTGACGGTGCGGCAAATGCGGAATTGATTAAACTTTTGGCAAAAACTTTCGACGTTCCGAAAAGCGCAATCGAAATCATCGGCGGTCAGGCTTCGCGGACGAAAAAAATCAAAATATCAAACATTAATCCGAGCGATTTTGCAAGCAAAAATCTAGCGTGATATATTCAAACTTTTCAATTAAATCAATAAAATACAAGGAAATAACAAATGTCAGGACATTCCAAGTGGCACACAATTAAACATAAAAAAGGCGCGTTGGACGCAAAACGCGGGAAGATTTTTACGAAATTGATTAAAGAAATCACGGTCGCGGCTCGCACGGGCGGCACGGGCGATCTCGATGCAAATGCGCGTTTGAGAAAAGCGGTAACGGACGCGAAGGCGCAAAATATGCCGAACGATACGATTGATCGCGCCATCAAACGCGGCACGGGCGAACTCGAAGGCGTAAATTATGACGAAATTACTTACGAAGGCTACGGCATCG
>CALMEH010000275.1 GCA_937863115.1 uncultured Acidobacteriota bacterium | reverse complement strand
AGTATATTCCGTAGCAGAGCTACGGGGAATTAGACCTATAAGGAACGATTAAAAATGTCAGACTGAATAATGACAACCGGACGACGATAGCCGGGCGAAGAACTTGTCGGTTCGGGTAAATCAGCCCACCAAATTTCCCCGCGATTTATTACCATTCGTCTTTTGGAAGCGAAAGCATTGCCATTTTGAAAAGAACCGGATCAACTGATGTATCAACTTCTTCGCAAACCCGATTAATGCTCGCAATTATTTCTTCTTCATCATATTCTTCGCCCAATTTTTTCACGCCCATTGCAAAGATTTTACTGCGCGAAACTTTTAATTTTTTCGCTAATCTTTCGCTTAAATCAAATAAATCTTTCGGAACTGAAATTGCCGTTTTTATTGAATTCATACTTCTAAAGTATAAACCAGGTATTACCAAATAATCAAATTTTTTTCACAAAATCGCCTTGCCGAATTGTGCCTGATTGAATAACTTTGGCGTAGATTCCGCGCAGGTGAAATTGTTTTCCGATGGGCGAATTTACAAATTTCATTGCGTCTAAACCGAAGCGTTCGACAAATTTTTTACAGCCGTTGTGGGGTTGCGGCGTGATTTCCAAAATCGCTGTGCCGATTTGAATTTTTGAGCCGTGCGGAAGATTTTCGTCGGATAAATTCAAATCTACAAAAAGTTGATCGCCCGCGAGTTTCCATCGGTCTTTGTCTTGCGCGATTAAATCAATAATGCGCGAATTCATAATCGTTAGTTGCGTTTCATAATTTCCGTCATCGGTCAGCCAATCATCGCCGATCAAACCTTTTTCGATGACGAGTTCGCCCATTTCCAAAACTTCGCGCTCATCTTCTTTTGGGCGGCGGCAAATTAAATGTAAAATTCCGTTATCTGTTGGCGATTCAATAACTTGCGCTAAACTATTTTCGATTTCTTCAGTTGTTAAATGTTTCATAAATTCATAAATTCTGCGATTAAACGATGAAAATGATGCGTTCCTTTTTCACGCGTCGGTGAATATCTGCCTTTGTCATAAAACCTCGATTTAATTCCCTTTTGAACCGATTCGACCACGGTTTGGTCTTCAAATTCAACGGTTTCGAGGTCTGCGCCTGCACCGTAATTTAATTTCGATTCATCGGCAACAAAAGTCAGATACGAAACCTGCGTCAAATCGGTTTCAATTGGTTTGACGATATTTACCGACAAGCCCCAAGGATAAAAATTGAGCATCAAATTCGGGAAAATAAAGAAATAATGCGCGGCAACGCTGCCTTGATTATCAAACGCTTTTTGCAGACTCGAATAACGAAAAACTTCAGTCGTATAAGTGCCGTAATCAATCACTTCGTTCAAAGATTTATGCACGAAAGGAACGTGAAAGCCTTCGAGATAATTTTCGCAATACAACGCCCAATGCGCTTTTACTTCGTAATCTTTCGAGGAAACAAATTTTAGATTTTCTAAATTGACGTTTTTCACTTCGCGCAAAAATTCTCCGAGTTTGGCGATTTGATTTAGTGAAACAAAAACGAATTTATTCCAAATCTCGCACGGGATTCTCGGCAAATTATCTTTTTCCGATGGAAAATTTTCCGCTGTTTCAAATTCCGGCATACTCAAAAACTTTCCGTCCAATGCAAATCTTCGCCCGTGATAACCGCAACGAATTCCGCTTGCTTGACATTCGTTTTCAATCAGAATTTTCCCGCGATGTGTGCAAACATTTGAAAAACAATTTATTTTTTCATCAGTTTTAGTCAATAAAATCGGTGTATTGAGCAGATTTACGGGTTTTATGTTTTCGATTTCGTCAATCGTTGAAACCATCTGCCACGTTCGCGCAAAGATTTTTTCCTTCGATTCGTGGAAATATTTTTCGTCCGTATAAAATTCGGACGAAAGCGTTTCCGCGCGTTTGATGTCGGGATTGATGTCGAAAATTGACATATTATTTTTGACGCAGATAAACGCAGTTTTAGCGGATAAAAAACTTTTGATTTAATCCGCGAAATCTGCGTTTATCTGCGGCTAATTATTCTTAAAAAGCAAATATTTAGGATTCGTTTCGCTTCGTTCAAAACTTCTTGCAATTAAGCCTTCGGCAAAAGCATTTTCAAATTCATTTTTGATGCGTGTTTGTTCGGCGATTGCTTTTGGAATATCGGTTTTAACTAAAGAATTCCAATCTTTCGGGACTTCGATTTTCCTTAGAATCTCGCCGTTTTCTACAAACTTTTCGCCTTTTGCAAGTTTTACGACTTTTTCACTTTCGAGATGCCATTCGGCAAAAAGTCGGTCGGAATCTAAGCCGGAATTTCCGCCTTGTTCGTCTGAAGTCGAATAATCCGTGCCGTAAAAATTCGGCGCATATTGGCGCATCGTTGCGCCGAGTTTTTCGAGATTGAAAAAGGCATTTCGCGCTTGAACCGGCTGAAATGTCCATTTGATAAATTTTACGTTTTCCGCCAAAGATTTTTTCCTCTGCGCCCATTTCAATTTCGTGCCGATGCCGTAACTTTGAAAATTCTTTCGCACAGCGGTCATATGTGAATAAAAAGCCTTTTCGCCACGCAAAAACGCCGGAACGCTTAACACAAATCCAATTAATCCATCGTTTAGATATGCGCCAAGAGTAAAACCGCCCGCGTTTTTCGTAACGATAAAATGACGCACCGGCGAAATTTCAATTTCCGGCAAAACAAAAACATCGCGCTGAAGCTGAACGCATTCGCTCAATTCTTCAACCGTCAAACATTCTCGCAAAATTATTTCGGGACTATTCATCGTGTCAGAACAGCCTGCGTCAGCGGGCTGTGTGATATTTGCAAATAAATTTCTTAACCAACGCCTGACAGCCCGCTGACGCAGGCTGTTCTGCCAAAGTTTTAAATCTCAAATTCGTCAAACCAATCTCTTGAAACTTTCTCAATTTGTTTCGATTCTGTCAATTTTACGATATTGTTACAAAAATTTATCAACTGCAATCTGCCGTTTGCGCGATATTTTGGCGGAATTTCTTCACGGATTTGTTTAACTAGTTGTTCCGCACCAACCGCGATTTTGAACAGAACCATTTTTTCGGTGCGCGTGTGTTTGAGAATCCAATTTGTTTTGCGAATTGAGTTTTGTCCGCATTCGCCCCAAAACGCGAAATCGTTTTTTGGGGAAAACGCGATTAAATCGGGCGTGTAGCGCAAACCGAGTTTCGTTTCAATTTCGAGATCGGGAAATTCACCGAAGAACATTGCAAATCCTAAAGCCTTCATTAAAATATGTTCGTAGCTTTCGCCTGTGCGTTGCCAAAGCCGAACTCTTTTTCCTGCCAAATTAAAATCGTGAAGCATATTTTTATCGTAAAATTTTCTGCTCAAATAGTAAATTTTACTTAACTTTTTGCCTGCGGATTTGTTATTATTAAATTAGCCGACGAAGCTCTTCGTTCCGATTCAGGCGCAAATTCTTCAAAATGACTCCGCAACACAACCTTGATATACAGAGCAATCTTTCTGCTTTTCCGCTTGCCGAATTGCTTGTTGAAATAAAACAAGCACAGCTCGATGGTTCTTTGCGTTTTGCTTTTGATGAACGAAAAATTATCGTTTATTTTCAAAACGGTAAAATTGTTTATGCAATTTCAAACGCCCGTGTCGCAAGGCTTTTCGATTTTCTTTTGCGAGAAAAGAAAATTGATAAGAAGACGCTTACTTCGATTACAAATTTTACGAGCGATTTAGAGTTGGGCAAGGCTTTAGTTCATAAAAAACTGTTTTCGCAAGCGGAAATTGACGCGATTGTTTCATTTCAAATCGAAGAGATTTTGCGTGAATGTTTAACTTGGAATTCGGGCGAATGGAGTTTTAATCCGTTGGCGCGAATCCGCGAAGGTATCAGTTTTCGAGTTAATACTGCGAAAATTCTTGCCGATTTTGCTCGAAGTTTGACGGGCGAAGCGGTTTCTTTGCGTTTTCGGAGTTTTCAAGAAAAGTTTTCCGCAAAAGATTTTTCACAGGCGCAGATAAATCTCCAACCGCACGAAGCCTTTGTTTTATCGAGATTTGCGGGCGAAGAATTAAGCGTCGAACAAATAAGAACTTTGAGCGGCTTGCCTGACAGCGCAATATTGCAGACGCTTTACACGCTTTGGCTTGGCGGTTTTTTGACGCGCCGTAATTGGAATTCGGCTTTTAGCGAAAGACAAATCGCGCATATCAAAACGGCTTCGATTTCACTTAAACAAAGAGCTGCGGCAATTCCCGAAAATAAACCTGAAGCGGTGAAACCCGAAATCAATGAAAAGCCGCCCGAAACTGTTGCCGAAGAATCGCCAATCGCTGAAGAACAAGAAATTACGCTTGAAGAATATCTGGCGCAAAACGAAGCGGCAACCAATCATTATGAAGTTTTAGGCGTTGAGGTCAAAGCCGATTCTAATGAAATCAAAAAAGCGTATTTCAAATTTGCAAGGCGTTTTCACCCCGATATTTTTCATCGTTCGGTTACGCCGGAAGTTCACCGCAAAATTCAAAATGCGTTTACAAAACTCGCCGGAGCGCACGAAAACCTGCGCGATAAGGATTTGCGCGAAATTTACGATTACAAACTCCGCAAAGAAATCGCGCTGATGGAAGAACGAAGAGCAAAAGGAAAAACTGACAAAACCGATAAGGTTGACAAGGAATCTGTGGCAGCCGAACAATTTGAGCAAGGTTATAATTTATTGATGGACGAATATTACGCCGAAGCCGAGCCATTTCTCGCCCGCGCCGTTCATTTGGACGGTAACAATGCTCGCTATCACGCATTTTTCGGCAAAGTTCTCGCCCAAGACGCGAGCCAACGCCACAAAGCCGAAGGAGAAATCCAAATGGCAATTAAACTCGAACCGACAAATGAACTTTACCGCATAATTTCGGCAGAGTTTTTTATCCAATATAATCTACTCAAACGCGCTGAAGGCGAACTCAAACGTCTTCTCGCAATCGCGCCCGACAACCACGACGCGCAAACCTTACTCGACAGTTTGCAGAATAAATAGCAGAATATTAGTGCAAAGTGTAAAGTGCAAAGTGCAAAGTTGATTTCAACTTGGAACTTAAACTTGAAACTTGAAACTCAAAGGAAAGAATGGAAAATAATTTAGATTCGACGCAGGAATTTGACGCAAAGCTCATACAGCTTGCTGTGCAGATTGATGAATTTGAAGGCTACGCGCATCCGCACGCCTTGCGGATTGCACGTTTGGCTGAAGCGTTGGCGCAAAAGTTTAATTTGGCTTCGCACGATAGGTTTTCGCTTTCGCAAGCCGCTTTCGTTCACGACATCGGCGAAATGACGATGAACCGCGAATACATCCGCGCCAATCGGCTTTTGCGCGAAACGGAACGATTGGATATGCAGCGGCACACCGTCATCGGCGAACAGGAAACCGCCAAACGCGGACTTCCCCGCGCTGTCCAGCTTCTCGTCCGTTGGCATCACGAATGGTGGAACGGCTGCGGTTATCCCGACGCGCTGGAAAACGAACAAA
>CALMEH010000274.1 GCA_937863115.1 uncultured Acidobacteriota bacterium | reverse complement strand
ACGGCGCGGGCAGAGTCCGCAAAGCGAGAACCGAACATCCGAACTCAAGCGGCGGTTGGACGGGAAGTTTAACCGAATACGACATTCTCGGCAGAGTAACGCGCTCGACCGTGCCGACGGAAATCACCGTGCCGAATGTGAACAACCCCGACACTTGGGAAGCGGCGGGCGATGATGCGACACGCGGCTATTTGTGGACACATCAAAAATACGATTGGAAAGGCAGAGTTACGAGAATCATCAATACCGACGGCACAGATTCACCAACGCTGAACGATTCCGACCAACTCATCAGCTACGAAGGTTGCGGATGCGCGGGTGGACAAGTTACGACGATTCAAGGCGAACTCGTCCCGCGAGATGACCAATCGGGAAATGCGCGACGGACGCAGAAGATTTATGCCGACATCTTAGGCAGAACCAAGAAAACCGAAATCTACGGCTGGGACGGCACGACCGTTTATACGACAACGACGCAGAAATTCAACGGGCGCGACCAAGTTTTGCAAACGACGCAATATGCCGGAACGGAAAGCACGAGCAATACAAATCAAACCGTTTTGATGAGTTACGACGGACACGGGCGAATGGCAACGCGCCATTATCCGATTGAAGATGCGAATACGGAAACATCTTGGATTTATAACAATGACGATTCGATCAGCCAAGTTATTGACCCGCGTGGGGCGATTACGAATTTTGATTACAATCCGCGAGGTTTGGTTGAAGAAATCAGCTATTCCGTGCCGTCGCCGAATCCGTCGAACATTCAAACTACGCCGACGGTTAGTTATCTTTATGACGCGCTCGGCAATCGGACGCAGATGACCGACGGGCTGGGAACGCAGACTTATGTTTATGACCAACTTTCGCGTCTGACAAGCGAAACGCGCTCTTTTTCGGATAGTTTGGCGAACGCGCCTTTGTCGGGTAACGGTTACAAAATCGAATACGGTTATAATTTGGGCGGCGGTTTGAAGTTTTACAAAGACCCGTTCGGTCAGCAGATTGATTATACGAACGACAAAACGGGCAAATTGACCGCTGTTGACGGAAGCAGTTTCGGGACGAGCAGTGCAACGACCGATTATGCGAGCGGCATCGAATATCGTGCGTGGGGCGGCATCAAGCGTTTGACGTATGACACGGATGACGATGCGCTAATCAAAATGCAGTATGATAATCGTTTGCGGGTGAGTCAGTATGAAGTCGAAAGCGATTTAGCACCGAACGATTTGCTGAAGAAATCCGTCTTTTCGTATTTTGCAGATTCGCGTCCGGCGGCATTTGATGACGCGGCGGATACGCGGTTTGACAAGAGTTACAAATACGATGCCATCGGGCGAATGACGTATAATTACATCGGCAATTACCCGACGCAGACGGTTTATACGCAATCGGTCGTTTATGACCGATTTTCGCAGATGACGAGTCGGAATACATCTTATTGGGGTGATGGAGCGCAGTTTTCTTCGAGCTTTACGAACGGCAGAGAACAGACAACGGGTGTAACGGGAACGACCTACGACGCGGCGGGAAATATGACCAACACCGGAACCAGAGGCGACAGCACATATCAGGAAACAAAGTTTGACGTTGCCAATCGAAAGAGTATTTTCACCGCGCATCGAAGAGTGCGGACGGGCAGAAATTTATACAGTCTTGTCACGAATTCTTTCTTGCAATATTACGACGGCGACGGGCATCAACTAAAACGCGCCGAGCAAGTCAACAACACGATTCAGACAACACAAACGAAATATCAAATTTGGTCAACAGTTCTGCAAAGTTACTTGACGGAAACTAACTACACGGGCAGAAAGGAAACTACAAAAGTTTTCGCGGGCGGCGCAGTCATCGCCGAGCAGATGCGTCGGGCGGGAGCGAATAATTCAATCATTGATGAAGTCGTGTGGATACACGCCGATCCGGTTTCGGGAAGTTCGACACGCACAAACAAGGACGGCAGCGAATATTACCGAACGGAATACGAACCGCTCGGCAATCAAGAGTTGAGTGTTTTCGGTGAAGAAGATGATTTCCCCGACCCGCCGCCGGGAGCCGAACCGTTCGGAAAAGCCGAAGACCCGCAATGGCAATGTCAAATTGCCGGACAGATGAACTCAACATTTTTCTCATTACCCGCTCATTGCAAAACAGCCGCAATGCAAGCGGATAAGTTCGGACCGGGAATTTGGTCGCAATATGACCCGACAAAAATACCCGACACCCATCCGGGAAAAAGCCCAAGCGGCGGCACTGCACCCGCCCCGCCGGTGGATGAAACACCGACAGAGAAACCACAAGGCAATTCGGGAACACAAGGAGCAATTGCCGCATCATCAGTCGGAGCATCGGGCAATGATTCGGGAAATTGTGAATATAATGCAGAAGGCAAGCTGATTTGTAGGGTTCAAGTAATGGATAATACCGTTCCCGGCTTTGTTGATACATCTTCAACCGGAATTACGAATGAAAATGATGATGGATATTATACGCGGGATTGTCTAGAGAAAGTATACTACTATTGGTATAATCTATATAAAACGGCTAATAAAAATGACTCGGGATTGTCAGACCGTGGATGGAATGCTATTAGATATATTATAGGAACAGCTCAGGCATACGGATTAGACATGGCACAAACTGCATATGCAGTCGCAACCGCCATTCATGAGACAAAAGGTTTTATTCGTGATTATGAGGAAGCACCTAGCGGAAAAGATGAGAAAGAATATTTTAAGAACGCGTATGACGGCGTAAATGGTAATGTAAAAGGGAGTAACGATGGCTATACATTTAGAGGAGCAGGATATGTAAATTTAACAGGGCGCGCTCTTTATAAACAAGCTGCATTATGGGTAGGAAGTGTGCCAGGAAACTTATCTTATGATTTTGTATCTTATCCTGAATTGGTTCTTGATCCAGAAATTGGAGCAGCAATTCTTATATTAGGATTAAAAAACGGTTTTGTTTCTTCTAATAAAACAATAGATAAGTATGTAAATAATCAAAGTCAAGATTGGATAGGGGCTAGAAATACTGTGAACACAAAAGGAGTAGGAGCGCAAGATATTGCCAATTATGCGCCTAGTATTTATAAGTTGCTACAAGGCTGTAATAAATAAAATTCCATACTTAAAATTATGCACAAAGAAAAATGTTTAAAGAAATATTGGTTAATTATTGGTTTTCTTTTGTTTTTTTTGTCTTGCAAAATTCCTGCGTCAACTTTGCAAGATAACATTAATAAGAAAATATTTGAAAATATTAAAATGAAGCAAAGTGAAACTAAAGCAATAAATAAAGAAGAAACTATTAATCCTAAAATAGAAGAAGTTTTATGGGAGGGTGAGAATACTGATTATAAGTTTATTTTGACAACACAAGATTTATATATTGAATCATCAAAGAGAAAAGAAAGTTTATTTTCAGATTATTCAAAAGAGGTTTCTAATAATCTTAACAGTTCCTTCAAAGAAAATGATGAATGTGAGTTACGTTTTAGATTTCACCCTATGTCTATTGTTGAAACGCTGATAGCTTTTGAACAAGAAACTATGATTGTTTGTTTTAATAATTACGAGAATCCGGGTCGAGAAGTGCGTTGGATAACAATAGATATTAGCAAAAAAGAACCAATTCCTTTTACAATATCTAACGGGATTGACCTAGAAAAAACAGGACGTTTAGCAAAGCTAACAGATTATTTCTCGGATGATATAATCCTTGAGCAGCTACTTTTAAATATGCAAATCAAATCTATTGTTGAGGCAAACCCTTCCAAAAAAATCAAATCTACGCTCGAGTTATTTTCTTTAATGAAAGGAGAGGGAATTGGTAAAAATAATATCTATTCCTTGACTAGAGAATCTTTTCTAGGTTTCGTTATAGATAGGGTTGAAGGGGACAACGTAATTGTAAAACTACAGCTAATACCAATTGGGAGAAGAGATTTAGTTGATTTTATCGAAATAAGTTTACCTATTTCTGATAAATTATCTGCTTGTCTTAAAGAAAAAGAATTACAGAAAAAAAATCTTTTAGCCATAGATTCTAATAAAGTGGTAAAAAAGGATATTGAGTTTTCAATTTCATTGATGTCAGTTAGAAATAAACCATATAATCATTAAATAGGACAATAATATACCCTGTATGAAGGTGATGTGGTTTAATTTAACCGGACACGAAACTCTCTGTAGAATGAGAGTATGCGAAGATAAGATGTGGAAAGTTTCAGTTTTTCACGAAGAAACGGCGCGGCTTCGATGATCAAAGTTTGGATGGATAATGAACCTTACGGCGGATAT